>JAIXHM010000048.1 GCA_030145825.1 Flavobacterium sp. | reverse complement strand
ATCTTCAAGACTTTAAAACGTTAAACATTAGAGCAAATGCTAAATATAGAGATGAAAAACAAATGCAAAGTGTTTCGGCAGATATTCGAATTATTAAAAATGAAAAAATTTGGATAAATGTAAAATTTCTTGGTTTCCCAGCTGCAAAAGCGCTCATTACACCAGATAGAGTACGTTATTACGAAAAAATAAACAATTCCTATTTCGACGGTAATTTCGATATGTTGAGCAATTGGTTAGGAACCGATTTAGATTTTAATAAAGTACAAAATCTCTTTTTAGGAAAAGCACTAGACGATTTAACCAAAACAAAATATATTGCCACAATTGAAGACGAAATGTACAAATTAACAGAAAAGGAAAAATCTTCTACAGAAAAGACGTTTTACTTTGAAGCGGCAAATTTCCTTGTTAAGAAAGAAAAAGTGGCGCAAAAGACAGAAAACAGAAGTTTAGAAATAGAATATCCTTCTTTTGGGAAACAAAACAATATGTTTTTACCAAATGAAATTTTGCTTAAAGCCTTACAAGAAGATCAAGTAAATATTGAAATACAATATAAGAATATTACCTTTGACGAAGATTTAAATACATCATTCTCGATTCCTAGTGGATATGAAGAAGTAAAAATTAATTAAAAACTTACATGAACCGAATACATTTTTTTATACTATTCTTTTTAAGCAGCTTTCTTACTTATGCGCAACCCTCAAAACAGCAAAAGTTAGAAGAACAAAAAGAGCAAATTCAAAAAGAAATTGCGGCTTTTAAAACGCTTTTAAATGATGAAAAGAAGAAAGAAAAATCGGTTTTAAGTCAATTAGCCGAGCAAAAAGCTCGTATTCGCTTAAGCGAAAAATTAATTAACACAACGGCAAAACAAAAGAGATTACTTGAAGACGAAATTTATTTAACTCAATTAGAAGTAAACAAACTGAATCGCGAGTTAAAAATCTTGAAGGAAGATTACAGCAAAATGATTGTAAAATCATACAAAAGCCGTAACGACAAAAGCCGCATTATGTTTGTGTTATCATCGCAAAACTTTTTACAAGCTTACAAACGCATACAATACATGAAGCAATATGCAAGTTTTAGAAAAATGCAAGGCGATGAAATTGTAGAAAAACAAGAAAAACTAAATACTGCTAAAGTAAAACTAGAAAAAGGCAAAAAAGAAAAAGAAAAAGTTATTGCTGAAAGCGAAGCAGAAAAAGTAGAACTTGAAAAACAGAGAGTAGAGCAAGAAAAACTTGCAAAAGAAGTTCAAAAGAACAAGAAAAAATATGCAGCTGAAATTGATAAAAAACAAAAAGCTGCAAAAGAAATTGATCGTCAAATTAAAAAATTAATTGCCGAAGAAATTGCTAAAGCGAATAAAAAGAACGAAGCAAAAACTGGTGTTAAAGCCTCTAGTTCGACTTCAAAATTTGTTTTAACTCCAGAAGGCAAAATAGTATCGGATAATTTTAAAGCTAATAAAGGTAAATTACCTTGGCCTGTAGAAACAGGATTTGTACAACTGCGCTATGGAGATCAACCGCATCCTGTTCACAAAAACCTTACAGTTCACAATAGTGGTGTTGAAATTGCAACCGAACCAGGAAAATGGGCAAGAGCCGTATTTGATGGTGAAGTTTTACAAGTGCAAGTGGTGAGCGCAAACAACAAAGCTGTTTATATACGTCATGGAGACTTTGTAACGGTTTATTTAAACTTACAAAGCGTTTCGGTTAAACCAGGCGATAAAGTGTCTATAAAGCAAAATATAGGTAAAATTCATACCGATCCTTCAGGTAAAGCTGTAGTTAAATTTTTAGTATTACAAAATACTACTACTCTTAATCCTGAGCAATGGTTATCGAATATGTAGAAGTTATTTAAATTCTAATAAAAAAAGAGAGATTTTGAATCTCTCTTTTTTTATTTATATAAAGTAATTATTAATCAACCGATACATATTTGTTCTTTTTATAAAACTAATTAATCAAAATACTTATTCTTTATAATTAAAAACATTATTAATTTAGATTAGTTATCCCATTAAAAATATCATGATATTATATAAACTTTAATATCTAATAAATCAATCAAAAATCTTTAATTGAAACAAAATTTAGGCTGTTTAGAGAATCTCTTAATTTAAATTACAAAACTTCTATGAAACAAAAACACACAATAAAAAAGGAGAGCAAATGCTCTCCTTTTTTATTTTATTGAAAGTGTAAAATTACATTTTACCTCTGTTATCTTCAATACTAGCTTTTTCTTTTAAAGCTTGGTAAGCTCTCATTTGAGCTGAATTTTGTTGTTGCATGTTTTCTTGAGCAACTTGAGAATTATAATTTGGAGCAGCAGTCTCATTTTTAACCGCTTTAGCTTTAATCATGAATACTCCTGTATTTCCATCAATTAAACCGGAAACTTTACCTGAAGCTAAATTAAATGCTGTTCCTACAACTTTAGGTTCTTGACCAACATTCGGAATTGCAGAATTTGCTAAAATTACATCGGTAGCAGGAATAACAGAACCACCAGTAGCTTTTGCAACTTCTTCTAAAGAGTTTCCTTTCATTTTTTGATGAATTTTAACTGCTTTTTTCTCATTCATCAAAGTAACACCTACTGATTGTCTAGCAATATCTACTGATAATAATCCAGTATCGTTTTTAGTTGTCATTTTAGCAATTACGTATCCTTGAGGAACTTCGAAGCGTTTTACATCACCTACTTCAGTATCTTCATTAAATGCCCACAATACAATAGCTCTTTGAGCACCTAAACCAGCAATATATTCATCAGTAACTTTAAAGTTGGTTGAAGGTACAACATTTGCATTTACAGTTTTTGCTAATTCTGCAAGGTCTTTACCAGCAGCATCTGCTTCAAATTTAACTGCTTTAGAATAATTAGCATCAATAGTAGCTTCAGATGGTTCTACTCTTTTAGCAACAGTAGCTAATAAAACAGCATCGTATTTTTGCATTACTTTAATTACATGGAAACCATAATCAGTTTCAACTAAACCAATTGTTCCAGGAGAGTTGTTGAATACAAAATCATTAAATTGAGGAACCATTTGTCCTGGAGCAATGTTATCATACTCTCCATTGTTGTTTTTTGAACCTGGGTCGTCTGAGTTTTCTAAAGCTAATTTTCCAAAATCATCAGGATTTGCTTTTGCTTTCGCTAATAATTCATTTGCTAACGCTTGTGCTTCATCTTTTGTTCTTGTTACTGAAGCTTGTGGTGCTCCTGCATAAGCAATTAAAATATGACTAGCCTTTGCACTTGCATTAGACTTTCTTCCAACCATTTTAGAAACATTTTGGTAGCCATTATTTGCATAAGGTCCAAAAACTTCACCTATAGACAAGTTAAATAATTGCTCTTGAAATTCTAATGGTAAATCTTTCTTAGTTACGTAAGTTGAATCAAATTTAATGTCAGAATTTTTATTTACATATTCTGCAACATTAGTAATATCTTTAAAAGGAGGAATTGTATCGTTCGTATTTGTTTTGCTGTTGAATTCAACTTTACCAAACATTACGTCGTTCATTGCTTTTTCCATATCTTTCTCATCAGCATCAGAAGGTTTGTTATCGAATAATACATACTCGATACTTCTTGTGTTTTCTGATTTGAATTTTTTAGGAGTTTTTTTCATGAAAGCAATAATCTCATCATCCGAAACTTTTACTTCATCATCATTAATTGTAGTGTAAGGAACAGTTACATAGTCAAAATCTACTTTTCTGTTTTCTGCTACATATTTAAATTGACCTTCTGCTTTAGTAGTATAAACTCCTCCTTTTAACATGTTGTAATACATATTTTGAACAGATGAAGTTACAACTTCATTTTCGAAGTTTTTCCACTCTAACCAACGGTCTTGATTAGGATCATTTTTAATTGATTTTACAAATTCTTTGAATTTGTTTTCATCAAACTGACCTGCTGCATTTAAAAATTGAGGATTTTGAGAAAAATAAGGATTTTTCTTAATCTCATTAATTACTTTATCATCTGCAATACCTAAACCTAATTTTTCAATTTCTTCACCTAGAAGAATGTTTCTCACTTCTTGTTCCCAAACGCTATTGATAGCTTGAGTATTAGTAGTATTTTGATTTTGTTTCTCAACTTGAGCAACTTTTCTCATAAATTCTTGAGCGTCAATATCTGTACCATTAACAGTACCAATATTATTAGCATTAGAACCAAAGAAACCGTTTTGAAAAGCATCTTGAACTAAAAACAAGATTAAGGCTAAAGCAATTAAAAAGATAAGTAATCCTGTCTTTTGTCTAATTTTTCCTAAAACTGCCATTTTTATATAATTTAACTTTTTTTCAGAGGGCGAAAATACAATTATCTATTAAATAATAAAATAGCAAATTCATAAAAATCACTATTTTTTATTATTTTTTTATTGTTTTTCTTCAAGAATTGTAAGTCTTACCAATTCTATTTTATTACCTGAAGCCGAATGAATTGTAATTTCAAAATTTTCTATTCTTATTTTTTCTTCGTTTTGAGGAATTTCTTTTGTATTATCTACAATAAAACCACCTAATGTACTATAAGAATCTGACTCAGGAATATTAAGGTTGTACTTTTCGTTAATAAATTCTACATCTAATCTAGCAGAAAACAAATACGAACTCTCATCAATAATCTCATCAATCAATTCTTCGTCTAAGTCGTGTTCGTCTTCAATTTCACCAAATAATTCTTCAATAATATCTTCAACAGTTACAATTCCAGATGTTCCACCGTATTCGTCTAAAATAACAGCCATACTTTTGCGTTTTTTAGTTAAAATATCAAGTAAATCTTTAATGTAAATAGTTTCTGGAACGTACTCGATTGGAATCATTACTGATTTTATAGTTTTTGGTTTTTTAAACAATTCAAATGAATGAACGTAACCCAAGATATCATCTACAGAATTTTGATACACAATAATTTTTGAATAACCTGTGTTTATAAACAAGTCTCTTAATTCTTGAACAGAATCTAATATATCAACACCTGCAATTTCAGTACGCGGCGTCATAATATCGCGTGCTTTTAAATCGGAAAATTCTAAAGCATTTTGAAAAATTTGAATTTCTGAATCAATTTCGTCATCTTCCGAAACTCCATTCATTTGCTCGGAAATAAAATTTCCTAATTCAACTTTACTGAAGTAATCTTGAACTTGATCGCCTTCTGTTTTAAAAAATTTTATCAATATAAAATCGGAAATCCAAATGATTAATTTGGAAACCCAAAAAAACAATTGATAGAAAAAATAAGCCGGTAAAGCTAAAGTCTTTATAAAGCTATTCGCATAAATTTGGAAGAAAACTTTAGGTAAAAATTCGGCTGTAATTAAAATAACTAAAGTTGAAATAATAGTTTGTAAAATTAAATCGATAAATGGACTGAATTGATAATTTAATGATCCGATCCAGTTCATGATTAAATCACCTGAATAAATACCATAAATTACCAACACCACATTATTACCAACCAACATGGATGTAATAAACTGTGATGGCTTCTCAATTAATTTAGCAAGTACTTTTGCATTAAAATTATTTTGTTTTTTTTCTATAGAAAGAAACACTTTGTTTGAAGAAACATAAGCAATTTCCATCCCTGAGAAAAATGCAGAAAGTAATAAACAAACTATGATTATAGCAATTTCCATTGCTCTTAATCTTTAGGTTTTTGATATTTCTTATAAAAATGTCTTCTAAAAAAGAACATTCCTATTGCTACTAATGCAATAATTACACTTAACCAATAATTTTCACCAGCAAGCGCTTTTGCATAAGCATCGTAAATAAAAAATGCTGCAAAAACTAAGTACATGTACTGTACAATTTTTAAATAAGTCATTTTTGTAAACTTTTAGCCAAATGTAGCTAAATTTATTTGAAATTTAAAGAAGAACTATTCAACAGATTTAACTTCTCCGTTGCTTTGTTGCATGTTGAAGATTTTAAAATCTTTACTAAAGTCAACCCCAGGCCCTTGAAGAAATCCTCCTTCACCATCAGTAAACTTGAAGAATTTTTCGGTAAAAAACCATTCGTTCTTTTGATCGAAATACAATTGAGAGGTTTCCATTTTCTTACCATCGTTTGAAGCAATTACAACATTACCTTGTAAATCGATGATGTCTGTTTTTTTGTAAGAAATTGCATAATCTGAACGAATTGTTGTAGTTACAGTTCCGTTTTTATCATACATTGAAACAAATACACCTTTTGGAAATTCTACAAATGGGTTATCTATATTAGAATAATCTAACATTTTAGCACTCTTAAGAGTTGTAAGTACTTTTCCAGAATCAGTATATCTTAAATTAATAGAATCTGCTTCACCAATAGGAGAAAAAGTTGACATATTCGCCTTTTGAACGTTCTTTAGAGAACCTTCACAAGAAAAAAACATAGCCACAGTAAAAACCGTGACTATGTTTAGTATTATATTTTTGAATTTAAAATTCATTTATTTTTATTAATCCAAACTTGGAACCACAATGCTTTCTCCTACCCAACAGTTAAAAGAAATTCTTTGTCCTGCTTTTCCTGATTGGAAAATTTCAGTTCTAGAAGGCGCCGCTTTTCTATAACCAGCAGCCATATTTGCAGCCGAACTCTTAACAGAAGGATCAACCGCTGCGGCTTTATCAGCATATTGAGCCGCTAACCAATACATTGCTCTTTTTTCAAATGGATTAGAACCACAATCATTTATACTATTACCATATAACTGTGCAATAAATAAATATGCATTTCCATATGAAGGCTTAGCAGCTAAAGCTTTTTTTGCATATGTTCTTGCCTGACTTTTACTTGAGTTTTTGTAAGCATAAGCCATTTTCATATAAACACCCGCTTTTTTAGTATTATCAGTATACATTCCTGCTGCTTGATTAAAATAATCCATCGCTTTAGAAGTATTTTTTCTTTGTAATTCTACAACTCCTAACTTATAAGCAGCATCTGCACTTGGATTAAGTTTGTACAAAGCTTCAGAAATTTTAGAGAACAATGGATCGCTATCACATTCTTTCGCTTCAAGACGGTCAGCCGCACGTTTTAACCATTGCTCATTGGTTTTATTCGCTTCAAATGATTTTTGATAGAAAGGAACTAATTTATCACAACTAGAAAGTTCTACAATAATTCCATCCATACTTGGTAAAACCACAGCTATCGCTTCTAAATTTGCATCTAATTTTCTTTTAGCTTTTTCTTCTTTAGAGTCAAGTGGTGTACCTGCTTCTTCTTTAGTCAATAGAACGTCTAAAGCATCAGAATCTTCTTTAGAAAGAGCCGAAAGTTTTTCAGAGATATCATCATACTTATCAAAAACATGTTGTAAATCGATTCCTTTATTACCTGCTTTATAGTCGTTTACAAATAATTCGAAATAAGCATATAAAGCTCTTGTATCATTAAAATTTGAAAAATCATTTTTAAAGGCTTTATCAAACAAAGCAAAGATTTCTTCTTTTGAACCAACATTATTATCGAATAAAGCTAATCCTTTTTTTACATCCACACTTTGAGAATATACTGATGTTGGAAAATTTGTATAATATTCGTCATATAGTTTCATTAAATCACGAACATATTTCTCTTTTTCAACTTTGTTCTCACCTGCAGCTTCAATTTTTTGTTTAATTGCAAATTCACCAAATCTGTAAACTCTTTCGTCAAAATTTGCACAGTTTTTTCTTAACGTAGTTAAATAGTCGTATGCCGCAACATCTTTTGCTTTAACAGAAGTTGCCATTAAGCTTAATGTTTCTGTACAATCTTGTGCAGAGGCAAAAAAGCTAACTACAGCGAATAAAACTAAAGTTAATTTTGTTTTCATTTTCATTTCTATTTATTAGTCAATTAAAGTTTTCTTAAACCATTTATCACTTAATGATAATCCTATGTTTATGTTGAAATAATTTTCAAAAACCAATCCTTTTAAAGTGGTACCTCTTTGCCCAAATTCAAAACCTATATCAATTTTTGAAAGTCCAACTGGTAAACCAAAACCAAAATTCATGCCATAATCATTAATTTGCTTACCATTTATTTCTAAACCAGTATTTTCAAATCTAAATCCTGATCTGTAAACCACTCTGCTAAAATAACTTGAGAAAGAATCATACTTAGGAATATAGTACCCTCCTACAATATATCGCTGGCCATTTTTATATTCATAATTTAAACCATCATCAAATCTTCTAACTAAATTTTTATTTCCTAAGAAAGAAACTTCTGTCCCTATTAACCATTTATTAACTTTTCCTATTCCAAATCCTAGACCTAATTTTGAAGGGATTTTTAAATCGCTATCAGCAATATCAACATTAATTGGAGTCCCAATAGGAACTTCCGATCCGCTTAAAGAATAAGCAACTGTACCTATACTTCTCGTATTTTTAGAAGACAAAGTAGCTTCTGGAACATAAGTTAAACTTGAAAATATTTTTCTATCACCATCAATTTTTTTACTATACATTGCCCCAAAATTAAAACTCACACCTCTAACCTCAGCTGTATTAGTTTCTTTAGTTGATAATTGAATTCCTGCAATTGACTCTACTACATTGTTTTCAATTTTTCCAAAATTGTAATCAACACCTGCACCTACACTAAACTCTTCGTTTATTTGATATGAAAAACCCGTAAAAAAACGATTAATATTTCCAGACCCATTGAATCGCTTTACTTTTTGAAGGTCATCTATTGTTGAATTATTTTCTATCTTATATCCTATTGCACTATAGGGTGCCAAACCAGCAACTGCACCAAATTTACCCATAGGCACACCAACAACAATGTAATCAAAAGCAGTACTTTTTGCTTTTTCTTGCTGCTCCATTGCGTTTAACTTAGTGAAGTTTGTACTTCCTCCAACACTAAATGTTGTCAATCTTAAACTAGAATAAGAGGCTGGATTATTTAAATTAACAGCAATACTATCGCCAGTAATTGCTAAACCTCCCATAGTCTTTGCGGCTTCAGTTCCTTTGAAACGCACTTCGCCAATTCCGTAATATGAGTAAGGAGAAGAAGTGTTTTCCTGAGAAAACACATTAAAACTTAATAGGCTAATACCTAAACAGAAAAATATCTTTTTTATCATTTTGTATTTTTACTATACCTGAATAATGCATTCAAACTTTCCAATAAAAAATTTGAATTGGCAAATATGGCGCTTTTTAAACTTTTAGCCAAAAAATCTGCATCGCCACCTGTTAAAATTATTGTTAAATCTTGAAAATTAACTTGATATTGTGAAATAAACCCGTCAATTTCATACAAAACACCATTAACAATTCCTGAATGGATGGCATTATTTGTTGAATTTCCAATATATGAATTAGGTGTTTCTTTTTCTAATAACGGTAACTTAGCTGTATAATTGTTTAAACTTTTGTATCTAATAGCTATACCTGGCGATATTGCGCCTCCATAATATTCATTGGTATCAGTTAATAAATCATAAGTAATACAAGTTCCTGCATCTATTATTAAAACATTCTTTTTAGGATATAAAATTGAAGCACCAGAGACTAAAACTATTCTATCAATTCCTAAAGTATCTGGTGTACTGTACTTATTTACAAATGGGAATGGAAAATCTCGCTCTATTTCGATAAAACTCACCTGAGATTTAATGAATTCTTTTTCTTCAGAACCTATTTTCCCTACCGAAGATGATACACAAGTACTAATTGAAGAAAATTTTTTTAAAATTTTTTTCAATTCAAAAATGGCATTTTCCTTCTCAAAGACTACTTTTTCTAGGATACTATTGTCCTCAAAAACAGCACATTTAAAAAAAGTATTTCCTACATCAAGAGTTAATAACATATTAGCTTTTTTAGCGCTTGCAAATATACAAATACATTTTTTTTAAAAATTGTTTTGGAAAATATAAAATAGGTTCTATATTTGCACCCGCAATCAGCAAGTACTACTTCTGATTCCAAAAGGTACCTTAGCTCAGTTGGTAGAGCAACGGACTGAAAATCCGTGTGTCCCTGGTTCGATTCCTGGAGGTACCACAAATTAAGCCACTTTTAAGAGTGGCTTTTTTGTTTTATTTTAGTTTTATTATTACATTGGCATCCCCAAATTTTAAAAAATGAAACTAAAATTACTTTTATTACTATTTGCAAACACTTTATTTGCACAAATCCCTACTTATTATAGTACTATTGATTTTACTCAAACTGGAAATACTTTAAAAAACCAGTTAGCAACGCTAATTACAAATACTCACACAAATCAATTGCCCTACACCTCATCATCACCAGATGTATGGGATGCTTTACAAGCTGGGGATGTAACTCCAACTGACGCTTCTAAAGTTTTTTTAATTTATGGTTATGATGATTTTGATGCTGCTTACAAAAATGATAGAACCGATAATGTAAGTAATATTTGCAGCGGATCTTGCCCCACTGGATCTTGGAATAGAGAACATACATACGCTTTATCTTTAGGAACTCCAGCGTTAAGCACATCATCTCCTGGTCCTGGCACAGATGCGCATCATATTAGAGCAGCTGATGTTACATTTAATGCAGACAGAGGAAATAGACTATACGCTGATGGAGAAGGCGATGCTGGTCCCGTAAATACATTTTGGTATCCTGGTGATGAATGGAAAGGTGATATTGCCCGAATGATGATGTATATGTATGTTCGCTATAATAGCAGATGTCTAGCCAATAATGTTGGTTCTGGGGGAAATACTTATCATGTAGACATGCCAGACATTTTTTTAGAATGGAATGAAGAAGATCCTGTTAGTGATTTTGAACGCAATAGAAATAATGTTATCCAAAGTTTTCAAGGAAACAGAAATCCGTTTATTGACAATCCATATTTAGCTACATTAATTTGGGGAGGACCACAAGCTCCCGATTCTTGGAACACATTATCTTGCCCTACAGTTACAACTTGGAATGGAAGTTCTTGGAACAATGGAACACCTAACAAAGATGTTCGAGCTATAATAAATGGCAACTACACTTCAAGTGGAAATTTAGAATGTTGCTCGTTAGATATTATTGGGTCTTCGCAAGTAACATTACAAACTAACCACACTTTTACAATCGTAAGAGCTATTAACATAGATGCTACTGCAAATTTTACAGTTCAAAACAACGCAAACTTAATTCAGATTAATGATGTAGCAAATACTGGAAACATAACTTATATAAAAGAAAGTGCCCCAATTTTAAGGCTCGATTACACATCTTGGTCATCACCAGTGAGCGGACAAAACTTATTAGCCTTTTCACCACAAACATTACCGAATCGTTTTTATGAATATATAACTGGTGGCACAACATCTTTAAATGCTTATGGCATCATCGATCCTTCAACTAATAATTTTTTACCAACAAAAGGTTATATAATTAGAGCTCCAAATACTTGGTCTTCAACAAACGCATCACCTTACATTGGGCAATTTACTGGAGTCGCAAACAATGGAACTTATGAAGTAAATGTAACAACAGGATTTAGTATGCTTGGTAATCCTTATCCTGCAACTATAGAAGGCAAACACTTTATTGCTTCCAACAGAACTATTGAGACTTTATATTTTTGGACACATACTGTTGCCGCTTCTGGAGGATCATATCCTCAAAACAATTTTGCAACTTACACAACATTAGGCGGCGTGGCCTCTGCTGCCGGAGGACAAATCCCAGATGGAACCATTAAGCCTGGGCAAGGATTTTATTTTTACTCTTCTGAAAATGAAAAAATTTTATTTCATAATGCACTTCGATATGACGTAAAAAACACTCAATTCTTTAAATCTTCAAATGAAGAAAAAATAGTTGAAAATGATATTTTTAGATTGAATTTATACCAAAATGAGAATCCTTTAAACCAAATTTTAATTGGTTACAATTCTAAATCTTCAAAAGAATTTGATTTAGGTATAGATGGAAAAGCATTTGACACAAGTAATTCTATGATTTATACCACTATTGAAAATGAGAAATATGTAATTAATGGTCGCGGAAACTTCGATGCTGATGACATTTTTAATGTAGGTTTTAAAGCCAATGTAAAAGGCTTGTATAATATTGTTATCGAAAATAAAACAGGAGCTTTTGAAAACATGCCTATTTATATAAAAGATAATTTTACTGGAACTGTTACCGATTTAAATATTTCGAATTATATGTTTTTATCGGAAGAAGGAGATTTTGAAAAGAGATTTGAAATTTTTTACACGAAAAAACAAAACAATACAGGTAACAAAAATACTTTTTATGTTTACAGCGAAGGAAACAATATTTACATAAATTCTTTTGAAAAAGAAATCTCGCAACTTACTATTCATGACATCAGCGGAAGAATTCTTTACAACCAACCAGTAAACGGAAATACTTTTAATATCTCAACAATTAATAAAAACAATAGTATTTTAATTATTGAAACACATTTAAAAGATGGTTCTAATATCAGCAAAAAAATAATTCATTAAAAAAAAGCCACTCAATGAGTGGCTTTTTTATTTTTTAAAATCTTATTCGAAGTCTTTATCAGTTACACCTTCGTTGATTTTTACTTCAGAAGTTGTAAATTCTAAATCCATTCCAACACTTAAGATTATTTTATATGGAAATTTTAAACCTTTAACTTCTTTGTAATCTTCAAAATAAGTCATTTGTGTCATTTTCTGTCCCATTTGTTCTAATTCTCTTGCTTCTGCAACTTTAAAACCAGTTAATGTGTCGTAATAATATGTAGTATTACCTAATTGAACAGCATAAGCGTCTTTATCTTTAATACTTTCAATTCCTTTTAAAGCAATTTCTTTATTTTCTAGAAGTTTTAATTCTTTAAAAGTACCAGCAGCATCTTGTAGTTTCTTTAAATCGTCTCCCGAAAAATCTTTTCTTTGACCCTGCTGAACCATATATGCGCCTTTTTCATTAACTACTTGTTTCATCATTGGCATACCCATAGCTAACATATCTACTGCCATTTTATTATTTGTTGTTTTAACATGCAATTCTAAAGGCATTCCTTGAGCTGAACCTGAGGCTATTGTGTAAACTGTTTTTACTGCTTTTATTTCTTTTTCGCCACCAATAACCTCTAAATATCTTTTAAGTACTGACTGAGCGGTAACACCTGATGGAATTTCTTTTTTTACAACTGGCTTTTCTGCTGGATTACCAAATTTATCAAAATAGAATATTGGTAATTTTTGAGTTTTACTCATTTTTTCTAAAGCAGGTAATACTTCCGAAGCTTTTCCTACTACTACAATTCTAGCGTTTTCTGCTTTAAAATATTTTTGTGCAGCATTTAAAATATCTTCAGGTGTTACCGCATTGATATTTTGCATATACTTTTCGTAAAAATCATCTGACAAACTTTGAGTTTCTTTATTTAATGCATAACGCGCTACTGTTGCTGGTTTTTCAATTTGCATTACGAAATTACCAATATATTTTGCTTTTGCATTTTTTAATTCTTCATCAGAAACTAAATCAGTTCTAATTCTTTTAACTTCATTTAATAGTTCTACAATAGCACTATCTGTAACAGCATTTCTTACTGAAGCACCTGCTCTAAATTTCTTAATATACTTGTCTGCAGCAATAGAAGAATAAGAACCGTATGTCCAACCGTGTTTTTCTCTTAAATTAAGAAAAAGTCTTCCTTCACCGCCACCACCAAGAATTTGGTTTGCCAAAATAATCGCAAAATAATCTTTATCGGTCATTTTTAAATTTGACAAATTCACTAAAGAAATTTCCGATTGTACAGCATTTGGTGTGTCTACAAAATTAATTTGCGTATATTGAACATCTTTTGGATCAGAATATGTTAAAATAGGCGCTGTAGCTTTCTTCCATTTTCCAAAAAGATCTTCAACTTGTTTTTTAATTTCTTTATAATTTACATCTCCAACGATTACTAAATAAGCATTTCCAGGAACAAAATAAGTGTTATAATTTAACTTTACATCTGCCAATGAAACATTATTAAAAGTCTCTTCAGAAGTAAACTCTCCATTGTAATGCTCTTTTCCATAAACTAAAACATTTTCAACTCTCTTAGAAATAGAAGACACATTTTTTTCATCTGTTTTTAAGGTCTCAATTGCTTTTGCCTTTTCTTTTTCAAATTCATCTTGTAAAAAAACTGGATGCAATGCACCTTCAGCCATTAATTCTAGTATTCTTGAAGAATATCTAGACAATCCTGTTGCAGACGCTCCTGAATCCCAAAAATTAATATTAGCCCCTAAAAAATCAATTTCTTCATTAAAAGCATCTTTTGAAATATTTTCGGTTCCATTTCCTAACATGGCACTCAATAAAGTTGAGACACCTTTTTTAGAACCTTCAACATATGGCGGATTATCTAAGGTTAAAGTATAAGAAACACGTGGTAATTTATGATTCTCAACAACCAAAACTTTTAATCCATTTTTTAAAGTAAAACTTTCTGGTTTTTTAATGTTAATTTTAGGAGCTGGTCCTGCCTTAGGCATTGATCTATCTTGTGCTTGCATAGTTATTGTTAAAAATAAACAGGCTGCTATATATACTATTTTCTTCATTGTGATACTTAGTTTTGTGATTTTTCTTGTGCTGGAAGATAATCTAAAATCATTCTTTGGCTTGGTTTTAGATATTTATTTGCCACCTCTTTAATTTCTTCTCTTGTTATAGAACGATAAATATTAATCTCTGTATTAATTAAATTAATATCGCCGTATAGCAAATAGTATGTTGCTAAGTTATTCGCAATTCCTTCAACACTAGCATTGCTGTTTACATAATCGTTTTCAAATTTATTTTGAAGCTTTTGATAATCTTTTTCAGAAATTAGTTCTGTTTGAAGTTTTGTAATTTCTTCATCAAACTGACTTATAATTGCATCTTCTGAAGTATTACCCATTGGCATACTGTAAATAAAGTAAGTCCCATAATCTTCTTGACTGTAATTAAAGGCTCCAACTTGTAATGCCATTTTCTTTTCGTCAACTAATTTTTTATATAATTTAGAACTTTTACCATCCGATAAATAAGACGAAATCATATCTAAAACTCGAGCATCACGAGTTTTCATCGATGGTGTTCTATAACAAGTAACATACATTGGAATTTGAATGTTTGGATCTTCCCAAGTAGCTTTAAATGATTCTGTTATTGGTTTTTCTTCGTAAGTTTTACGTGTAACAGGAGTCCCTTTTGGAATTGCACTAAAATATTTATTTATCCATTCCTTTGCTTGAGTAGTGTCAAATTGACCCGCTACTACTAAAACAGCGTTATTAGGAATGTAGAATTTTTTATTAAACGCTTGAAACTCTTCTAAAGTAGCAGCATCTAAATGTTCCATTTCACCAATAGTTGTCCAACGATAAGGATGCACTTTAAACATATTTTGTTTAACTGCTTTTATTAAATTACCATATGGCTGATTATCTACACGTAATCTTTTTTCTTCTTTAACCACCTCATTTTGAGTATCAACGCCAATTTGATTAATTACAGGATGCATTAAACGCTCTGATTCCATCCAAATTGCTAATTCAAGATTATTTGATGGAAAAACCTCATAATAGTACGTTCTATCATCAGTAGTATTTGCATTATTTTGTCCTCCATTTGCGGTTACAATTTTAAACCACTCCCCTCTTTCGATATTTTTAGTTCCTTCAAACAAAAGGTGTTCAAAAAAATGTGCAAAACCAGTTCTATCTGGTTGTTCATCTTTTGCACCTACGTGATACATAACTGAAGTAATTACTACAGGTGCCGAATTATCTTGATGCAATACAACATGAAGTCCGTTTGGCAAGTCATATTCTTCAAATGTTACTTGTTGTGCGCTAGTTACATTTCCTATTAAAGTTGTAGCACTCAAAGCCATAAGAAAATTTTTCATAAAGTTAATTTTAGTTTTATAACAAAAATAAGTCGCAATATTAGTAGAAATGTTACAATTTTCAGGCATTTTTAACTTGATTTTAATCTTCTATTCTTCTTGGAAATCAAAATGTTAGATATAATATTGTATATTAAAATTTTAATTGTATATTTGCACTCCTTAAATTTTAAATAAATTTATATGTACGCAATCGTAGAGATAGCAGGGCAACAATTTAAAGTAAGCAAAGACCAAAAAGTTTTTGTACACCGTTTAGCAGAGAACGAAGGAAATAAAGTTTCTTTTGACCGCGTTCTTTTATTAGACGATAATGGTACAGTAACTTTAGGCGCCCCAGCTATAGAAGGTGCTTCTGTAGAAGCTAAAGTGTTACAACACTTAAAAGGTGACAAAGTAATCGTTTTCAAAAAGAAAAGAAGAAAAGGTTACAAAAAGAAAAATGGTCACAGACAATCTTTAACTCAAATCATCATTGAAGGAATTGTTGCTTCAGGTGCTCCTAAAAAAGCGGCTAAAAAAGAAGCTCCAAAAGCTGATGCTCCAGCAAAAGCTTCAAAAAAAGGTGACGATTTAAAGAAAATCGAAGGAATTGGTCCTAAAGCTGCTGAAGTATTAGTTGCTGCAGGTATTGACACATTTGCTAAATTAGCTGAAGCTTCTGCTGACAAAGTAAAAGAAGTATTAGATGCTGCTGAAGCAAAAGTTCAACATTTAGATCCTACTACTTGGGCGCAACAAGCACAATTAGCTGCTGATGGTAAATGGGATGAATTACAAAAATTACAAGATGAATTAAACGGCGGTAGAGCAGTTTAATTTTAGTATTAACTTAAAAAACTCATAACGTCATGGCTCACAAGAAAGGTGTCGGTAGTTCGAAGAACGGTAGAGAATCAGAATCGAAACGTTTAGGCGTGAAGATTTTTGGTGGTCAAGCTGCTATTGCAGGTAACATCATCGTAAGACAAAGAGGTTCTAAACACAACCCAGGTGAAAATGTTTACATGGGAAAAGATCATACTTTACATGCTAAAGTTGATGGTGTTGTTCAGTTCCAAAAGAAAAAAGACAACAAGTCTTATGTTTCAATTGTTCCATTTGAAGCATAATTTCTTAAAAATATCTTTATAAAAAAAGGCCACTTCAATGAAGTGGCTTTTTTTATTTATATATAAACTTAAAATTTACCCTTTTACGAAGATTTTCTACTTGAAAAATAAACTCCAAGTAAGACTACTAAAGCTCCAAAAACTTGAAATATATTAAGTGTTTCATTCATAAAACTAAATCCTAAAATAAAAGCCACAACAGGAATTATATAAGTTACCGATGAGGCAAAAATAGGTGAAGAAAGCTGGATTAATTTAAAGAATAAAATATTTGAAAATCCCGTTCCTACGATTCCTAAAATCGTAATAAATAATAATGCGTGTTGTGTTTTTTCTTCAGAAACAATATCAAAAAAACCTGAAAAGAACAAAATTAAAAATGCCGGAATTAACATAATTGTAAAGTTCCCAACGCTAATGGTTAAAGGCTTTAAATC
>JAIXHM010000047.1 GCA_030145825.1 Flavobacterium sp. | reverse complement strand
GCTGTTACTCAAGGAGCAACTTCTATTTTAATAAAGGCTCTTGAAGATTCAAAATGGTTTATTCCCATCGAAAGAGAAAATTTATCAAATTTATTACAAGAAAGAAATATTATTCGTTCTACTAGACAAGAATATCTAAAAGACAACGAAAAAAACGAACAAATTTCTCCATTGCTTTTTGCAGGTGTATTAATAGAAGGTGGCATTGTTTCCTATGATTCTAATATTATAACAGGAGGATTTGGAGCTCGATATTTTGGAGCTGGGGGTTCAACACGTTATCGACAAGATCGCGTTACAGTATATCTTCGTTTAGTTTCTACACAAAATGGTAAAATATTAAAAACTATTTATGTTTCAAAGACTATTTTATCACAATCTATAGATGCTAGTTTATTTAGATATGTAAATTTTAAAAGATTATTAGAAGTAGAAACCGGATTTACAACAAACGAGCCCGTTCAACTTGCCGTTTCTGAAGCTATTGAAAAAGCAGTGGAAGGTTTAATTATTGAAGGATTACAAGATAATATTTGGGAATCTAAAGCACCTATTTCTACTCTAACTAAAGTTATTAATGATTATAATAATGAAAAAGTTGAATCCGAAACCGCACTAATATATAAACGTTATTTTAAAGAAAGAAGAGCAAAATTTGGTATTAATGGAAACTTGGGTGGTGCGTTAATTCAAAGCGATTTTAAAAGTCCAGTTTTAAAACCTGCACTTCAATTAGGCATTAAATATTTTTTACTTCCTTCTTTTAATATTACTACAAATGCAAATTTATTTTGGTTGGAAAATAAAAATAAATTTAACGATGCTCATACCTCTTTTGATATAAATTTTGAAGGAATTATTTTACCAAATGATAAATTTACACCTCTAGCCTACACAGGATTTGGTATAGGAGCTAAAACCAGTTACAATGAAGAATATATAAAATTTCAAGCTGGTGGTGGAATTGAATATTTATTAGCAGATAATTTTGGATTAAGAATGACTGCCGAATATAACTTAACTCAAACTGATTTAATTGATAAAATTAATGCTGGGGTTAGAAATGATTGTTATTGGAGATTTTATATTGGTATGACCTATTATTTCCCAAAAAAGATTTACAACGATAAAGTAATTAATAAAAATATAGAGGAGTTGATAGAAGAAGGAAAATCAATTAAAAAATAAATTAAAGCTATGAAGTTAATTATTCGTTTTATAGTATTAACAGTGTCTTTTTTTTACCTTTTTATCGCATGTTCAGAAGAACCATATGATGAAAATGGGAAAGGAATACTAACAGGTAAAGTTGTTCAAGCTGAAACATATATTCCAGTAGCAAATGCAAAAATTTCTACAAACCCTAATACAAGTTCTGTTTTTACCGACTCCCTTGGTAATTTTGTAATTGAAAATATACCAATTGGAGATTATTCAATTGAGGCAAGAAAAGAAGGATTTGTGACACGATTTGAAGCTGCAACCATTAAAATAAATGAAACTACAAATATTGTTTTTGAACTTGATCCTGAAGAAGAAATAAATAATTCACCCGAAATTCCAGAATTAATTGCTCCTGAAGACAATGAAGAAAATATTGATTTGAGCGTAGATTTAATTTGGAGTTGTTTAGATCCAGAAGATGATATTATAACTTATAAAATTACTCTTAGAAATGATATTACAAATGAAATTGAGGTTTTCGAAAACATTAACGATACCATTTTTACTCTCGAAAACCTAAATTATAGTACAAAATATTTTTGGCAAGTCACTGCTAATGACGGTATTAACAATGATGTAAATAGCGAGACACAATCGTTTAGAACTTTAGAATTTCCAAATGCCCGATTTTTATACACAAAAAAAATTAGTGATAATAACGTAATTTTTACTGCCGATGAAAATGGAAACGAATTACAATTAACCTCTTCGGCAACAAATAGTTTTCGACCTAGAAAAAATTTACAAGCTAACAAAATTTCTTTTATAAGAACTACAGGCGGACAAGCGCATTTATACACTATGAATCCTGATGGTTCAAATGTTTTTAAAGTAACTCAAAACATTCCGTTAACAGGATTTAATTTAGACTTTTATAATTACTCATGGAAATCAAATGGAAGTCAATTTTTATATTCAAATTTTGATAAACTATATAGTATAAATACCGATGGAAGTGGCTTAGAGTTAATTTTTCAAACACCCAACGGAAAATTTATTTCAGAATGTGATTGGAGTTATGATAGTAGTCAAATTGCCATAAAAGTAAACGATCCTAATGGATATAATGTAGAAATTTATATTATAAATATGGCAGGTAATATAATTTATAATGTTTTAAATGGAGTTGGTGGAGCGGTTAACGGATTACATCTTTCTGTTGATAATTCCAAATTAGTTTTTACACAAGATATTACACAATATGAAAGTAGCGATTATCGTCAATTAGATAATAGAATATTTTTACATGATTTTTCAAGTTCTATTACAACTGAAATTGATGTAGCAAAACCCAACGGATATAACGATTATGATGTAAGATTCTCACCGAATGAAGCCTCTGTAATTTTTGTTAGTACTTCTAACGATAATATTTCTGAAAGAGTTGTTTATAGTTGCGAAATAGCTAATTCTAATACAAGAACTATTTTATTTCAAAATAGTATTATGCCAGAGTGGAAATAATAATAAGAAATAAAAAGAGCAGGAAATTCCTGCTCTCTATGTATCCTCAATCAATATTTCAAACCAATTAAATATTTTAAATCAAGAAACACATTATTTTTCAATTGTAATTAAAAAACAATAAATTTCTATAAAATAAACTTTAAAATTGATTAAATCGAAATAGATATAGGTTATTACTATGCAATTTACAATAATTATTTGAATTTTGCAATAATTAAAGAATATCTAAACTTCCTTTTCCTTCACGTATTACTTCAGGCTCATAGCTAGATAAATCTATAATTGTAGAAGCTACATTGTCTCCATAACCACCATCGATTACTAAATCGACTTTGTTATGCCATTTTTCAAAAATTAGTTCAGGATCAGTAGAATATTCTAATACTTCATCTTCATCGTGAATTGAAGTAGAAACAATTGGGTTTCCAAGTATTTTCACAATTTCACGAGCAATATTATTATCAGGAACACGAATACCAACAGTTTTCTTTTTACGAAACTCTTTAGGTAAATCATTATTTCCTGGTAAAATAAAAGTATAAGGACCAGGTAATGCTCTTTTTAAAATTTTAAAAGTTGAAGTATCTATCTGCTTTATATAATCGGAAATATTACTTAAATCGTAGCAAATAAAAGAGAAATTTGCCTTTTCGAGTTTTATCCCTTTAATTTTTGCTATTTTCTCTAAAGCACGAGAATTTGTAATATCGCAACCTAAACCATAAACAGTGTCAGTAGGATAAATTACCAAACCACCATCTCTAAGCACGTCAACAACCTTTTTTATGGCTGCTTCGCTAGGTTTGTCTTCGTAAATTTTGATAAATTCTGCCATTTTTTTTGTTTGTTTAGTTTCAGGTTTATTTAGTTTAAAGTTAATGAAAAAACAAACTTGAAACTTCAAACTTGAAACATTTCTACCCAATCACATCAAGCTTAGCAAACTTCAATAAAAGTTTTTTAACTCCACCAACATCAAACTTAATTTCAGCTTTTTTATCGGCTCCTACTCCTTCTAAACTTAAAACTTCTCCTTTTCCAAAACGTTCGTGCATAACCACATTTCCAACTACCAAACTAGAATCGAATAAATTAGTCGTTGCTTGTGTTTTAATTCCAGAAACAGGTTTTAATTTACGAACATTAGGCTTGTTGTTTGCTTCAGAATTTAAATACGCAGGTGGCTTACTATTTACTGGTTTTGCTAAACGAAGTTTGGACTTATCTACATCACCAAAAATATCAATATCCATCATAGGTTTATAACGATAATTTCCAACATTTTCTGGGTTTAAATAGTCTAAAAAGCGATCATTTATTTCCTCTATAAATCTAGAAGGTTCGCTATCTACTAATTTTCCCCATCGGTAACGAGATTGTGCATATGTTAAGTAAGCTTGATGTTCTGCACGCGTTAATGCTACATAAAACAATCGTCGCTCCTCCTCTAACTCACTTCTGGTATTCATACTCATAGCACTTGGAAACAAATCTTCTTCCATTCCTACAATGAATACGTGAGGAAATTCTAATCCTTTTGCTAAGTGAATTGTCATTAAAGCCACTCGATCATCATCGCCTGTATCTTTATCTAAATCGGTTGCCAAAGCTACATCTTCTAAAAACTCGGCTAATGAACCTCTTGCTCCATCAACTTCTTTTTGACCTTCGGTAAAATCTTTAATACCATTTAGTAATTCTTCAATATTTTCAATACGAGCAATTCCTTCTGGCGTGCCGTCTTTTTTTAATTCTTGAACTAATCCTGTTTTTTTGGTAACATGATCGGTTAAATAAAAAGCATCTTGATTTTCGTTAATAATTTGGAAACTTTTAATCATGGTTACAAAATCTTGCAATTTTGCTTTTGTTCCCGAATTTAATTTTAAATCAATTTTATCGATGTGCTCCATTACTTCAAAAATGGAACGCTTGTAATGATTTGCTGCTACTGTTAATTTTTCGACAGTTGTATCTCCAATTCCTCTTGCGGGATAATTGATAACACGCACTAAAGCTTCTTCATCTTTAGGATTTACAACTAATCGTAAATACGCTAAAACATCTTTAATTTCTTTACGCTGATAAAAAGAAAGTCCGCCATAAATTCTATATGGAATATCTCTTTTTCGAAGTGCATCTTCTATAGAACGTGATTGTGCATTGGTTCTGTACAAAACTGCAAAATGATTGTTAGGTAACTGATTTTGCATTTTTTGTTCAAAAATAGTTGAAGCTACAAATCTTCCTTCCTCACTATCGGTTAAACTGCGGTGAACTTTAATTTTTGGTCCTTCTTCATTATCCGTCCAAACTACTTTTTCTAGTTTTGTTTTATTTTTATCAATTACGTCATTTGCTGCTTCTACAATGTTTCGAGTTGAACGATAATTTTGTTCTAATCGATACATTTGAACGCCATCGTAATCTTTTTGGAAATTTAAAATATTGTTGATGTTTGCACCACGGAATGCATAAATACTTTGCGCATCGTCTCCCACAACACAAATGTTTTGAAATCTATCTGAAAGTGCACGTACAATTAAATACTGTGAATGGTTGGTATCTTGATACTCATCTACTAAAATATATCGAAATCTATCTTGATACTTAGCTAAAACATCGGGAAAACGATTTAATAATTCATTGGTTTTCAATAACAAATCATCAAAATCCATAGCGCCCGATTTAAAACAGCGCTCTACATAATTTTGATAAATTTCGCCTAAACGAGGCTTTTTACTCATGGCATCAGCCTCTTGTAATTCGGGGTTATTGAAATACGCTTTTACTGTAATTAAGGAATTTTTGTAAGAAGAAATTCTACCTAAAACCTGTTTAGGTTTATAGACGTCTTTATCTAATTGCATTTCTTTGATGATGGCACCAATTAAACGCACCGAATCTTGAGTGTCGTAAATTGTAAAGTTTGAAGGATAACCTAATTTATCTGCTTCTATTCTTAGAATTTTAGCAAAAACCGAGTGAAATGTTCCCATCCACAAGCTTTTTGCTTCGTTATTCCCTACAATACTCGCAATACGATTTTTCATTTCGCGAGCGGCTTTGTTAGTAAAAGTAAGCGCTAAAATATTAAAAGCATCTACACCTTGACTCATTAAATATGCAATGCGCATAGTTAAAACACGAGTTTTACCAGAACCTGCACCTGCAATAACAATCATTGGTCCATCTTTTTGTAAAACTGGTGCACGCTGCGCTTCGTTGAGTTGGTTAATATATTGCTCTATCATAGTCTTCAAAATCTTCTAAACTACAAAAATAAGCCAAGACAACTGTACTTACAAATGAATTTATTAACTATTTATATATTGGTTGTTAGTTGTTGTTTGTTTGAATTGTTCTCGATACGATTTCTAAGAAATCACTCGAACTGACGAAAATTGACTTTGAATTTGTTTTTTGAAAAAGTTTCGTTTTATTTTGTGTAAAAATAGCCCTGATGGTAGTGACATCCTTTTTGTTTCTCTCGACTCCGCTCGAGATGACGGCAAAAAGATACAACGTACAGCAGGAAAAAGCTTATAAAAAAATATAATTATGGACACTAATAAAATTATAGAATTAGCAAGTTATACTTTACCGGCATTAATTACTGGTGGAACTGCTTTTGTTTTATTTTCTAAGTTTTTTAATAATGAAGAAAACAGAAGACGTTTTGAACTTTTAAAAGAAAACCAAAAGCAGAGTTTGCCTTTACGTTTGCAAGCATATGAAAGAGTAGTTTTATTTTTAGAACGAATTAATCCGGTTCAATTATTGTTACGTGTACAGCCTAGTGGTTTAGATGCAAAGAGTTATGCTACTTTGTTAATTCATTCTATACAAACTGAATATGAACACAACATTACCCAACAAGTTTATATTTCTAATGAAGGTTGGGAAGCTGTTTTGAAAGCTAAAAATAGTATTATGAATATTATTACATCAAAATCGGTTACGGAAGGAATTACAAGTGCTGAAGCGATGCAAAAAGCTATTTTTGAAGACATTGCACAAGAAGAAGTTGCTACAGATATTGCAATTGCAATTTTAAAAAATGAATTAAAGAGAGTTTTTTAGTTTTATTTATTCTTCTTTTTGAATTTCCTGACTATCAATTTCTTTTGTTCTGGCATAGTTATAACCAACTTGCCACCATTCTTTCATCTTCTCTTTATTGAAAACCAAAGAATTTGTAGTTAATAATGTTGGTGTATAATAAAAATTAATAGTGGCATCTTTAAATCGGGCTTCATATTTACCAATTTTAATATTCTGATATTCAATTCTATCCATCATGAATGAGAATAAATTGGTAAGTGCCGAGAATGGACTTCTTGCTGGCAAACGATTATATAAAGGCGTTTCTGTATGTAAAATAATAGCATCTACATGTGTAGCGCCTCGTTTTATTGCTTCTTCTATTGGAACCATTGCAGCAAAACCGCCATCGGCATATTCACAACCATTTTTTCGAACCAACGACATAAAAGGGATATAATTACAGGAAATCCAAATCCAATCGCAAAAATCTTCATATTCAAATTCGTTAATCGATTTGTATTCTACAATATTTAATGAAAGATTAGAAACTGTAACGATAATTTCTTTGGGGCTAACTTTTAATTTTTCAAATTCTTCTTCAGTAAAAAACTCACCAATTAATTTTCTTAAGTTTTTACTTTCTCCAAAAGTTTTAGAGCCTTTTAAAAAATTGCGTAGTACATTAAAGTGATTGATTAAAATGGTGTCTTCTCCAAATCGCTTTTTTATTTTAAAAGGACAATTACTAAATATACTATTTTGATTTACAGAAGTATACGCTTCTTTTATTTTTTCCACCTCTTTTAAGGCTAAATGAGAAACCAATAAACTACCAGTTGAAGTTCCTAAATAAAAATCATAATCTTTATGAAGATCTTCTATAAGATATTGTGCTACGCCACCAGCAAATGCACCTTTACTTCCTCCACCCGATATGATTAATGCTCTCATTATTCTGTTTCTTTTAAAAATGTTTGTAATCTCGCTTTTAATTCGTCAGATAATTGAGGCTGAATGGCTAAAAATCTTTCTCTGTCTTGAGGATTTGAAAGCATTCTTCTAATTTTATCTTTTCCAAATTTAACAAACTGCCATTTGTGATGTAATGTTGACTCTAATATACTAATTAAAACTTGTTCGGAAGGTAATTTTAAACTTAAAATAGTTTCTATTGCAGCTTGACGAACACCAGATTCATAAGGTAATTGTGTCATTTTTTCTAATTCTGAAATTGCTGCCATTTTTTCTGAAGGCGTAATTCCTTTTGTAACAACTTTCAAGGTTAAGTTGGCTATTTTTAAGTTATAATTTAATCCTTCCCAACCATTACTTAATTGTGTGTAATAATATTGATCTTCTTTAAATGTTTTCCACAATTTGAATAATGCAATCTCACGAGTTATATACGATTTATCTTGAAGTAAACTCTCAAATTGTTCTCTAAAATCATCTGGAATTGTATTTACAGTTTGTGCAACAGCTTGACGAACTTCAAGATTGTTTGTTGCCATAGCTAATTCAATTAATTGTCGCTTTTCTTCAAACGGAACAACTTCGCATTGATATAAAATCTCTTTTTTCACAGGGAAATAAACATCAGATTCCATAATTTCTTCAAAACGTTGTTGCTTATCAGCAAAAGGAATTTGGTAGCTATTAATTACTTCAAAAAAAGGTTCAATAAATGAAGCCTTTGCTAAATATTTTTGAATTCCTTGAAAATCAAAACCTGAAGTTTGTAACCAATTTTTCTTGTAAGATTGTATATCAAAATTGGGAGAAACAGTTTTTATTTCAGCTAAAAATTCATCTGTATCTACATTTTTGAATTGGTATTTTTCTAAATAATTTTTTACAGCTTTTTTGAAATTTTCGGCACCAATTTCTTCTCGTAATGCATGCAAAGCCCACGCTCCTTTTTTGTAAAACGTTAACGAACTCGCTTTTTCACTTAAAATGGGTTCTGTATCTTCTGCGGAAGCTTTCTGTAATTGGGTTGCCATTTCCCATAATTGATGGTAAAAATAATCTTCTCCAAAGACCGATTGCTCAGCTAACAAAGCATAATACGTGGCAAAACCTTCTTGCAACCAATGGTGTTTACTTTCTTTTGCCGTAACCAAATCGCCAAACCATTGGTGTGCCAATTCGTGCGCATTTACATTCAAATAGTTTTTATCGTTGTAACCAATTGCATCCACCACAAAATCTTGCGAAAAAATCGTTGAGGTTGTGTTTTCCATTCCTGCATACAAAAAATCGCGAACGGGAACTTGACGATAAACTTCCCACGGATATTTCATACCAATTTCTTGTTCTAAAAACTCAAATATTTGCTTGGAATGTCTATATGTTGGTTCAAATTTTAAACTGTCTTTTCTGTCTAAATAATATTCTAAAACCGTTCCCGATGAAGTCGTTTCAGTTTGCTTTACAAAATCACCAATGGCTAACATGACTAAGTAAGAAGACATTGGTTTTTGCATAGAAAAAAATGTAGTTAAATTGTGTTTATCAAATGAAAATGAATTTTTGATTTTACCATTTGACAAAACATTATATAGAGGCATAAATTCAATTGATAAATTAAAAACCACTTTTTCATTTACATCGTCAAAACTTGGCAACCAATGACTTGTATATTTTCCTTGACCCTGTGTCCAAATTTGGAAATCTTCTTCATTTCCCACAAAATACATGGTTTGCTTTGGTTTAGCTGTATAAGTAAATGAAATAATATTTTTTTTCTTTTTAAACCCTTTGTAAAGCTTTAACTGCTTCCCATCATTAACAAAAGGTACTTTTTTATTGTTAATTCTAACATCAATAAAATTCATAGCCACTGCATCAATACTAATTGTATCGACTTTTTCTAAAACTTTGAATTCGTAAGTAACTTCTCCATAAATAGATTTTTCATTGAAGTTTGGTGACACAAAAGCATCACAAGTAATAAAATCAACACTTTTATATTGTTGGGAAAAAGCTAAAACACTAAAAAACAGAAAGAAATATCGTAACATGAAATGGTTCTTGAATTTTACACGAATATAAGTATTTTCAAATTACCAAATTTTCAAATTTTCAAATTAAAAACTATCTTCGCTACTATAATTTTATATATGACTTCTCGCCCCTCGACTCCGCTCGGGGTGACAGCTCGAAGTGACAAACTGAATACTGATACTGAACACTGTAAACTAAATAATGAATTTACTCGATACTCCAATAGAATACCTTAAAGGCGTCGGTCCGCAACGTGGCGATTTGCTTCGCAAGGAGCTAAATATTCACAGGTATGGAGATTTGTTGAACTTATATCCCAATCGATACATAGACCGAACCCGCTATTACAAAATAAATCAATTGGTTAACAGTAATTCGGAAGTTCAAATTGTAGGAAAGATTGTCCACATTAAAACTGTTGAACAAAAAAGAGGCACACGCTTAGTCGCAACCTTTATTGATGATACGGGCGAAATGGAATTGGTTTGGTTTCAAGGTCACAAATGGATAAAAGACAGTTTAAAAATTAACGTTCCGTATGTGATTTTTGGAAAAGTAACTTCATTCAACGGTGTGTTCAATATGGCGCATCCGGAAATGGAATTTTTGGACGAACACAAAGCGAGTTTACGCAGTGCCATGCAACCGGTGTATCCAAGTACCGAAAAATTAGCCAATAAAAATATTACCAATAAAGCCATCAATAAAATGATGCATCAATTGTTTGTAGAAACGCAAGCCTTGTTTACCGAAACTTTACCGGAAAGCATTATTCAAGAATTACAATTAATTCCGAAAAATGCAGCTTTATTCAATATTCATTTTCCAAAAAATCAAGAATTATTAGCCAAAGCACAATTCCGATTAAAGTTTGAAGAATTGTTTTACATTCAATTACAATTAATCACTAAAAACTTAATCAGAAAGCACAAAATAAAAGGACATCCGTTTGAGATTGTTGGAGATAATTTTAACGAATTCTACCAAAATCATTTACCGTTTGAATTAACTGATGCTCAAAAGCGTGTAATAAAAGAAATCAGAAATGATCTCGGAAGCAACGCTCAAATGAATCGACTGTTACAAGGAGATGTGGGTTCTGGAAAAACGATTGTCGCTTTACTTTCGATGCTGATTGCTAAAGACAATGGATTCCAGAGTTGTTTGATGGCTCCAACCGAAATTTTGGCTACACAACATTACAACGGACTTTCCGATTTAGCTAAAAATCTAAATATCAACATAAAATTATTAACTGGTTCAACTAAAACTTCAGATAGAAAAATCATTCACGAAGAACTTGAAAATGGAAGTTTAGATATTTTAATTGGCACACATGCTATTTTAGAAGATAAAGTTCAGTTTCATAATTTAGGTTTAGCTATTATTGATGAACAACATCGTTTTGGAGTTGAGCAAAGAAGTAAGTTGTGGAAGAAAGGAAGCCTTCCTCCATCCTTCCAAAGGAAGGAAGTCCAAAAAGTTGTGCAAAAATATATGACGGCTCGTCCTTCTACGTACAACATTTTAAAGGAACTTAAATCTCAAAACAAAAAGAACAATACAAAAGCTGAAACCTTGCTTTGGGAAGAATTACGTAATAAGAAACTAGGTTATAAATTTAGACGTCAACATATAATTGATGTTTTTATTGCTGACTTTGTTTGCATAGAAAAAAAATTAATTATTGAAGTTGATGGTGGTTACCACAACACGATATTGCAACGTGAAGCAGACGAATTAAGAACTCAAATTCTTAACGAAATTGGATTTAAAGTAATTCGCTTTACAAATGAAGAAGTCATTAATGAAACTAATAATACACTTAACAAAATAAGTCAAACCCTGGAAAGTCTCCCCTCCGGGGAGATTAGTGGGGCGATTCCACCACACGTTTTAGTAATGACCGCAACTCCTATTCCGCGTACGTTAGCAATGAGTATGTATGGTGATTTAGATATTTCAGTCATTGATGAATTACCTCCGGGAAGAAAACCAATACAAACCGTTCATCGTTACGATAGTAACCGCTTAAAAGTTTGGAAGTTTTTAAAAGACGAAATTGCTAAAGGAAGACAAATTTACATTGTATATCCGTTGATTCAAGAATCGGAAAAAATGGATTATAAAGATTTGATGGATGGTTACGAAAGTATTTCACGCGATTTTCCTTTACCACAATATTCAATTTCTATCGTTCATGGTAAAATGAAACCAGCTGATAAAGATGAAGAAATGCGTCGATTTTCAGAAGGAAAAACCAATATTATGGTGGCAACAACAGTTATTGAAGTTGGTGTAAATGTTCCAAATGCTTCCGTAATGGTGATTGAAAGTGCAGAACGATTTGGTTTATCGCAATTGCATCAGTTAAGAGGACGTGTAGGTCGTGGTGCCGAACAGAGTTATTGTATTTTAATGACTGGCCACAAATTGAGTAACGATAGTAAAACACGTTTAGAAACCATGTGTGCTACAAATGACGGATTTGAAATTGCCGAAGTAGATTTGAAACTACGTGGTCCTGGTGATATTATGGGAACCCAACAAAGCGGTGTACTCAATTTACAAATTGCCGATTTAGTTAAAGACCGAGATATTTTACAATTGGCTCGTCATATTGCCATAAAGATTTTAAAAGAAGATCCGAATATGACTAAACCTGAGCATCAAAAAATGAAACAAATCTTCTTGGAATTGAGCAAGAAAAAGAATATTTGGAATTATATTAGTTAATTTTGGTATTAGGTAAAGGGTTAATGGTAAAAGATTTTATTTAAAGTTTCTTTCAACCTAAACCCATCACCTTTTACCTTAAACCTTAAACCAAAAAAAAATGGTTCAATACAACCCAAAAGACTGGCTTACTTTTATTTTCCGTTTTCATAAATCGGATACTTTTCGTCAATTAATTCCGATGATGATTTTGATTGGGATTTATTCCTACGGAATAACTTATTTAGAAATGGAATATTGGAAATTGGCAGAAAATAGTCATGTAAAGAATACAACAATCATGCATGGTATGGTAGGGTTTGTTATTTCTCTTCTTTTAGTTTTTAGAACGAATACCGCTTATGACCGTTGGTGGGAAGGACGAAAACATTGGGGAGCCTTAGTAAACAATAGTAGAAATTTAGCCCTAAAACTTTCTGCTTATTTAAAAGACGAGCACGATAGAAATTATTTTAGAAAGTTAATTCCAAGTTATGCTTCTTTTCTTCAAAAACACTTAGCCGACGAAGAAACAGCTTTAATGTTGATTGAAGGTTTAGATTTAGAAATTGATCATCACAAGCACAAACCTAATCAAATTGCTAAAATGTTATTTCAAAAAGCTAATGATTTGTATGTTTCTGGAAAAATTTCGGGTGACCAACTCATTATAATTAATGCTGAATTACAGTCATTTACTGATATATGTGGTGCTTGTGAACGAATAAAAAACACGCCTATTCCCTACTCTTACAGTTCGTTTATTAAAAAATTTATTTTTATTTATATCATGACTTTGCCTTTTGGTTATGCCTTTAGTTTAGGTTATTATACGATTCCTGTTGTAGTATTTGTTTTCTATGTATTAGCGAGTTTAGAATTAATTGCAGAAGAAATTGAAGAACCATTTGGTAATGATGCAAATGATTTACCAACGAAAAAATTGGCTTCAAATATTAAGAAACATGTAGAAGAAATTTTGTAAATAAGTTAACCAATACTATTTTATTGATTAAGTGTCCAAATTAACGCTTTCTCTTTTGTAGCTCTAAAAATTGTATTATGTTTTTCCTTTTTCTCTGGCGAATACTTCCATTTTAAATTAATAACATTAGTTGATGAAAGTATTTCAGAAAGTTTTGTAGTATTTTTAAAAATATCGGTAGCACTTGAACCTGCAAACCAAAATGTCTTGGGTGCATTTGAAAACGATTGAAGATAAACAGGTGCATCTTTTAACAATTGTGTATCATTCCACCATAACGAAGGATCAAAAGCAATGTAAAAGTCAAATAAATCTGGTGCAGTTAAAAAAGTTTCTGTAACAAAAAGACCTGCGACTGACTCTCCAATAATTCCTTTTTTAGAATTTGTGCGATAAGAAGCATTAATTTTAGGAATTAATTCCTCTTTAATAAATTGTCTAAATGCAGCCGAACCTCCTACAACTGGCGCAATTTCTTTATCTTTTGCAACATTAGTAGTAGGTCCAGTTAAATCTCTTCTACGTTGTGTATTTTCGATACCTACTAAAATAATGGGTTTAATTTTTTGAGCTGCTATTAATTCTGACAATGTATTGGCAACATGTGGAAAATCTTCATTAATTCCACCATCGAGCATATACAATACAGGCAAAGAATCTGTTGCTTTTTTATAAGCGTCTGGTAACCAAATAGTAATTGTTCTATCTTCATTTAGAATTTTAGATGAAATAGTAAAAGTTTCATGTTCTGGAATGGGATCATTAAATTGCTCTTTATTCGCACAACTAAGCATAACAACCACGAGCACAGATAATGTGTACAATCTTTTCATTTTAATTTGATTTTATTGCAGTTTAAATTATTTAGAAGTTATTTATCCATTAAAAGCTTTTGTTTAAAAATAAACTCATTTGCTTTTAATAAAGTTAAATAAAAACAAAAATAAGTCATTGTACTATTATATTAAGCTTAAAGATTATTTTTAATGTTAATTTATTTCTATTTAAAAATATAGCTTTATTTTTTTTTGTAATTTGCTGTAAAATTTTGTAAAAATGCCTACTAAATCATTTCTAAATACTGTTAATCTTACACACGAAAAATCTTTAAAAACACTTGTTGAAAATAGAACGGTTTTTTCATTGAATAATTGTGAGTTAAATTTATTTGAAACTTATAAAGAATCGACTTTAGTGCCACTAAAATTCAATGATTTAGTAGTTACAAGTATGCTTAGAGGTAAAAAAGTAATGCATTTGTTTGACGATCCAGAGTTCGAATACTTACCTGGTGAAACTGTAGTAGTTCCTTCAAATGTTGAAATGAAAATTGATTTTCCAGAAGCTTCACAAAAAAATCCAACGCAATGTTTAGCTTTGGCTATTGATCATTTTAAGATTAAAGATACTTTGGCTATTTTGAATGAGCGTTATCCGAAAGAAGGTAAAAGCAATTTTTGGAAACTAGATTACGAAAATTATTTTTTTTACAACAACTTAGAATTAGCCACTACATTAAACAAATTGATTAAAGAATGTATGAGTACTTCGGTAACTAAAGACATTATTACCGATTTAACTTTGCAAGAGCTGATTATCAGAATTATACAAACGCAAACTTTGCGTTCCTATGAAAACGAACAATTACTTTTAGATAGTTCAAATCCTATGAGTCAAGTTGTAGAATATATCCGAAAAAATATCACTGAAAATATCAACATCAAAGATTTGAGTGATAGAGCTTGCATGAGTTCTACTTCCTTTTATCGCTATTTCAAACGCGAATTAGGAATGACTCCAGTTGAATTTATTTTAAATGAAAAGATTAAGTTTGCTAAAAATTTATTGAAAAACCCTGGAATTCAAATTAATGAAGTAAGTTTTGCTTCTGGTTTTGAAGATAGTAATTACTTTATTCGCTTATTTAAAAAATATGAGGGAGTTACACCAAAACAATATCAATTAATGAATTTTACTCCTTAATAATCAAAGCGCTCTATAGGTTCAAGATTTTCTAACTCTTCCTCAGTAAATAATCTATAAATTACTTTAAAAGTTTTTCCATAAGGAGTTTCTAATGAAAATCCACCAGGTCCGTGACCATCAACTACATCTAAAGTAAAGTGAGAATATTTCCAATATTCAAATAAATCTTTATCTAACCAAAACTTGTGATTATTTATTGTTCCAATACAAACATCTCCTGTTCGCAAATAAAAACCTCCTTTTTCAAAACACTGAGGTTGTGTTCCTTCGCAACACCCACCAGCTTGATAAAACATTAAATCGCCAAACTTTTCTTCTAACATTTGAATTACTTCTAATGCAGTTGCTGTAACATCAACTCTTTTTAAATTTTCCATAATTGTATAAAAATATAAGCCACGAGAATTCTCGTGGCTCAATTTACCAAAGTTTAACCATTAAAAGAAACCTAATTTATTTTTGTTGTAAGAAATTAGCATGTTCTTAGTTTGACGGTAATGATCTAACATCATTTTGTGATTTTCGCGACCAATACCCGATTGCTTATAACCTCCAAATGGAGCTCCAGCTGGATAAGCATGATATTGATTTACCCAAACTCTACCTGCCTTTATTGCTCTTGGAACTTGATATAATTCATGCGCATCTCGTGTCCAAACACCTGCACCTAAACCATACATCGTATCGTTTGCAATTTCTAAAGCTTCTTCAGTAGATTTAAAAGTAGTAACTGCTAAAACTGGACCAAAAATTTCTTCTTGGAAAATACGCATTTTGTTGTGTCCTTTAAATAAAGTTGGTTGAATGTAATATCCACCTTCTAAATCACCACCTAAATGGTTAACATCTCCACCACATAACAACTCTGCACCTTCTTCTTTTCCTAATTTAATGTAAGATAAAATTTTATCTTTTTGAATTTGTGAAGCCTGAGCTCCCATCATAACTGTTGGGTCAAAAGGGTTACCAGTTTTAATAGCTTTTACACGAGCTAAAACTTTTTCAATGAACTTATCGTAGATTGATTCGTGAATTAATAATCTCGATGGACATGTACAAACTTCTCCTTGATTTAGGGCAAAAAGAGCAACACCTTCCAATGCTTTATCTAAAAACTCATCATCAGCATCCATAACAGATGGGAAGAAAATATTAGGCGATTTTCCACCCAATTCTAGAGTAACTGGAATAATATTTTCCGTAGCATATTGCATAACCATTCTTCCTGTTGCTGTTGAACCCGTAAAAGCAGCTTTAGAAACTTTTGGATTTGTTACTAATCCACGTCCTAATTCAGCACCAAATCCGTTTACAACATTTACGACTCCGGCAGGAAGTAAATCTCCTATTAATTCCATTAATACCATAATAGAGATTGGAGTGCTTTCTGCTGGTTTTAAAACGACACAGTTACCTGCTGCTAATGCTGGTGCTAACTTCCAAACAGCCATTAAAATTGGGAAATTCCAAGGAATAATTTGGGCAATTACACCAATTGGTTCATGTACTATTATTGAAACTGTGTCTTTATCTAATTCGCTTATAGAACCTTCTTCTGCACGAATAACGCCCGCAAAATAACGAAAATGATCAATTGCTAAAGGTAAATCAGCTGCCATAGTTTCGCGAATTGCTTTACCATTATCTAATGTTTCAACGGCCGCTAAATATTCTAAATTAGCTTCCATTCTATCTGCAATTTTATTTAACAAAATGCTTCTCTCTGTTGCTGAAGTTTCACTCCAAGTTTTGAAAGCTTCATATGCAGCATCTACAGCATTTTCAATATCTAATTTTGCAGAATGTGCTGCTTTAGCCATTAATTTTCCATCAACTGGCGATAATACTTCAAAATATTGTCCCGTTGATGGCGCAACCCATTTACCATTAATATAATTATCGTACTTTTCTTTTAATTGTGGTCTTTGAATTAAATTACTCATATTTTTAAATTTTTGGTTTATTCAAAATTATAAGTTCAATTCTCAAAAAAGTAGCATTATATTTTCAATAAATAGCACTATTTTACATATAACATATTTTTAATCTTATTTTTTTTAATTATTAACATTTTTAAAGCTTAAATTTTATTAATATATAAGCATCGCATTAGAAGTTATTAAATTTTACTTAAAAAAATATTCAATTAAATTTTATTCTATCAAATTTCACAATTCTAAATTTAAAAGTATCTTTGCAGCTTTAAATTCGATACAAAATGCGTATTTCATTAAAT
>JAIXHM010000046.1 GCA_030145825.1 Flavobacterium sp. | reverse complement strand
CAGCGAAAAGATTATGTACAGAATTGCAAAAGTTTAAAATTTGAGGTCTTGAATTTTGAATAACGATTGCTTTGCCAGTTCGAGCAGAGCTCTCGGGTAACGAATGTCGAAGTTTGATTTTTACTCAAAGACACATGAAAGGTTTTTGAAGTAGATTGTTTTGAATTTTGATTGGGGATTAATACAAAGTTTACACCTCCCTAACCCTCCTCAAGGAGGGAACTTTTTAAATTTTATTGTAAAAATCTATATTTTGTTGTACTATAACTTCTGGGTTAAACTTTTCTAATATTGATTGACGTCCTTTTTCCGCAATTGATTTTGCTTTTTCTTGATTATCAAAAACTTTCAATATTTGCGAAGCTATATTTTCAGCTTCATACGGATTGGCTAAATAACCGTTATAGCCATCTTCTATCACCTCAGGTCCAGGTCCAAGTTTTGTAAAAACAACAGGTTTTTCACACAACATAGCCTCTGGCGCCACTAATCCTAAAGTTTCCATATGGGAAGGAAACACACAAACTTCTGCTTTAGCATATACTTCAGGGATTTCATCATAAGAAACCGTTCCTTTAAAATACACATCGCTATCAAATGGCTGTATTTTAGGCAATTCTTTAGTTTTTAGCATTTCGATATAGGAACTCCCGTTAGGAAAAAACCAATCTCTACCATAAATATTTAATATCGCTTCAGGATATTTTTCTTTCACGAAAGGGAAAGCTTGTATTAATTGTCGTACTCCTTTTTTCTCGCAAACGGTTCCTGCAAAAACAATACTATTCTTTTCATAAGAAACATTTTTTAAAGGAGTGAAATGTGTATTATTTACTGGATAAAATATAATTTGAGTTAATTTATTTAAACTTAAATATTTTGCCGTATGATCTTTAACGTAATTTGAAACTGCTATAAATGCATCTGCTTTTTTAAAAGAACGTTTTTCTTGAAAACCTTTCCATTTATTAATTCCTCTATTTTCAGATTCGGCAAAAAAGTGATGACCGCCATGTAAACGAATTACATATTTAATTGTTTTTATTTTCTTTATAAACGCCAATCCTAATTCAGCCGACTCTACAATATCAATAGGACTTTCTAAATTTATCTCTTTAATTTTAGTATTAACAGCTTTAGCATTTAACCACCATGTTAATCCTTTTTTATTATTTTTTTTTAACCGATAAATGGTTACTCCATTCTCTACAGAAGTTTCATTTGAACTCGTGTAATTTATACCTACTACACTAACTTTATGACCTGCTTCGACTAATTTTGGAGCAATAGTTTTTAAGAAAGTTCCTACGCCACCATGCGGGAAACCTTCTTTTGGATATTCATTAGAAATAAAACAAATGTGCATTATAAAAATTGCTTTTGTAACTGAGTATGTAAAGAAACGAAATATCCTTCTTTTGTAAAATAATTTTCCCAGATTTTCCTATTATCCAATTGTAATTGAATAAAATCTTCTTCAGCAATTGCGCTGTAAAATGTGGTTACTTTCTCTTCGAAATCTGAAAAATCTTCTTTTACTAGTATACAATGTTTGTCCCAGTTGATCGTTTTTGAAAATGGTAAATCGAAATTAGTATCTACAATTACAGGAATTCTCCCAAGTGCTAAAGTTTCATAAAAACGTACCGAAAAATTACCTGCACCGCGCATGCAAAATGTAAACGGATTTTCTTGAATGTTATTAAAAAACTCTATAGTAGTTTTGAATCGATCACTTTCTGAAACGCTACCGGCTCTGTATTTTGCACGATGAATAAAATTAGCTTGAATAGTTGTTAAACTTTCTATCTTTTTTAAAAAATGGAATCGTTTTACACTTGACGGGTAAAACAACTGAAAATCGGTTGCGTCTTTACCTAGAAATCTTCGAAAGTTTGCTTTTGCAAAAACTAAAAATTCTTTTACTACTTTTTTAAATCCTGCTGCCGAATGACCTACAAAACCTATAGAAGGCTTTTCGTTTTTATCAATAGTATAAAACTTCAAATTAAATTTCTCGATGGGATCTTCAAAAAAAGGCGACATCATAAACGTATTTTTTGCCAGCTTATTTTTAAAACCACCTAATCGAATTGTAATTACCGATTCGTCCTGAATTGTTTTTCCAGCATCGCCAGAAGTAAAAACCAATAACTTTTTATTATGTTTTTTTGCTATATCTAAAAACCTTTGGTAATACTCTTTTTGTTGTGTTTGCCACAAATATTCTACACTTAAAGGTAACGCGATGAAATCGGCTTCTTCAACTGTATCTGTAACTTGGTAGAAATTTTCTAAGTTGTTATTTTTTTTATACAAATACTCTACTAAAGGAAAAACATAACCAAAATGAGGCGCTTCTGCTACTTTATTAAAATCGGTAAACAATTTTATTTTATTCATTTCAGTTATTTAATAGTTGTGCAATATTTTTTGATGCTTCATCTACTGGGTGAAGCACAATTTTTTGTAACCACAATTTTCTATCCTTTCCTTCAACTTGTTCGTTATTAATTACTTTTTCAAGCTCCGTTTGAATAGACTCTTTTGAATGTAACCACCCCACAGCATCTAAACCTTCCATACTTCTAAAGTGCTGATAATTGTAAATCGTTTTTACCGACCAATTTTTATCTGCAACAGGATCGTAATTATAATAAAAACAAGGCTTGTTGAACATGGCAAAATCATGAGCCATAGTAGAACCTAAATTTACAACTGCTTCACAATGAAATGCTAAATTTACTTGTAACGAAATATCTTCTTTTTTAGGAAAATATACTCCCCAATTTTGAGTAGCACTTGGTACATTCCAAATAGGATCAATTGGTACTATTATATCTTTATACTGATTGAGCACCTCATCATATCGGGTAGAGAAATCGACTGGACAACGACGAAAAATAATTTGTGGTCTTATGCTTGCTTTAATATGAGAAACTGCTTCCGCTACATCTTGCAAATATTCTGGATCATAAGGCGATGTTTTCACGTCGTCGCCACTGAAACAAATCCACTTTCGGTTTGCCTCTAAACCATATTGATTTGCGAATTCATTTCTATTGATAATTTTATCTTCTTCCAAATAAAATTCAAATTGTGGTGTTCCCGTAACTAAAACATTTTCCGAAGGAATTTCAGGATAAAACTGTTTCATTTCATCCTTCATATAATCAGACCAAACCACATATTTATCAGCTCTAATGGCTAATCTTCCTTTTGGTAAATTATCCCAAGAATAAATAGTTGAAATAACAGGAATATTTAATTCCTTTGCCGCGAGACATATTGGCATTAAAGAAGCCACGCGCTGATGTGTAATAAAGATTGCTTTTGGATTAAAATCCTTTAATTGATTTTTATAAAACTCGACAATGCTTTTGGACCAATTGTTTTGTGCAATTTTTTCTAGTCTTACTATATTTTGGTAATTACTTGCGACCCATTTACCAACAAGTTCAGCAAACTTATTAAGCACTTTTAATTTAAAACCTTTTGGATGATAATTCCAATTCTTTAAAATACTGGGATTGTTTACAGTTTTCGCATTAAAACACAAACGCGCAAAAGTTGCTGTTTCTCTAAATAATCGGGTTATAAAACTTTCTTTTTCAAAAGTTAGTTTTTGATATTTAAAATCAGTATCAATTTGGTAAAATGCTTCTTTAGGTAAAGTACTTAAAATGGTTATTTCGTTATCTTTTAATTCAGCGATTAAATTAGAATAAAGATAATTACGAATACCAACACCATCGGGAACTATAAAAAGGATTTTGTTCTTTTTATTTATCATTTTGCATAAATATCGCCAAAATTAGACATTTTTAGCTCTCTACTTTCTAGTTTTTGTAAAAATTCACCTAAAGTTAACCAGTTTTCGCTCATTACTAATGTTTCGCCTTTTGAAAAATTAAACCATTCGTAACCCACTGAGTTAAGTTGTTGCATACATGCAATCATTTCTTCTTGTAATTCAGGTATATTATATTCAAATGAAATAATTCCGCTTTTATGTTTTAAGCCTTTAAAAACTTCTAATTCAAAACCTTCAACATCGACTTTAATAAATTTTGGTTCACCGTACTTTTCGATTAACATTTCTAATGTTTTAATCTCAATTTCAGTACTTTTACTCCAAACAGAAGCTTTATGCCTTGTATTTTTTACCTTCTCGATATAATCACTCGAAAAAGTACTTAACACACTACTATCTGCTTCATAAAAAGTCTTAATTTCATTTTTACTACCTAACCCAATATTTTCAATTTTAATATTAGGAAATTTATCACTTAAGTAAGCTACACATTTTTTTTGAGGTTCTACAGCAACAATAGACGCTTGTAGTTTTTGAAAAATTTCAACTCTATTTCCATAATTGGCCCCAACATCAAAAACTAAATCATCTTTTTGAATGAACTGAGCATAAAATTTTGTTCCTTCTTCTAGTAAGTTTTTGTTTAGAGGAGCACCTTTATCTTTATTTAGCAATCCTTTTATTAAATTCCATACACCAAAAGTTATGAATATTTTTTTGACAGCTTTTTTAAATTGTTTATTTATTTTCATGCAGTAAAAAATTGTAAAATTCATGGTTAGAAATGAAACTTGCATACTTTGAAAAAGCACTGTTATACATTTCTTTGGTTCTCAACAAATATATTCTTTTCGCATTAGAAATAACAAAAAAATCAACAAATGTCTTCAAGTTATCGTCAGCGATACCGGAATTTTTTACATCAATATGGCTAGGATTTCCTTCTAAGACCACAACATCTAAATTTTCTTTTATATAATTCAAGAAAATAATACTATCTGAAAAGACGATTTTGGGTAGATTACTTTCTATTTTTTTAATTTCATCTTTTAACAGACCTAACATTTCTTTTTTTCTCTCTTCTGAAATGGAACGAATCGTTGTATCTTGAAAGTCACCTAAAAGACTCGTAAACCTCGTATGTATTGCTAAATATTCTGAAGGTAAATTAAGGGTATTAATTGCATTTTGTAATAGAATAGTTTTTTTAAATAATTCTTGAAAAAGGGTACTCCATTTTTCCTTTAAAACATCAGAAGTATTATCCGCATAAATCGTATTCAAATAATCAATATTTGCATAAACGATAAACTTTTGCTTATTCGATTTTTGTATTGTCTTTTTCCAATTGAAGGAAAAATTATCCATTAAGAACAGAAACTTAGTTTGAAATGGATTCCACCTTAAATCGGAATCTGTTGCTAGCCAATTGTATTGATTAGGCTCTAAAAAAGTATCTAGTTGAAACGGATGTTTAAAGTAAATTTTAAAATTGGCATTAATTTCTTTAGAAATAGCATAAAATGAAACTATACCCTTAAGTCGGTCTACTAAACCGCCATGACCAAAATTGCCATCAAAAACGATGATAATTTCTTTTTGCTTTATTTTTATAAAATTTAGGAATGGAAAATATATTATAAAGAGTTTGATGTACTTTATAAAATGTTTTAAGAGTTTAAAAGTTTTTTTAAAAAAAATCATCAAAAATTATTTATAATTTTTTCTGCCAAGATCCAATCTTCCATTGTATCAAGATTAACGTTATTTTTAGGATTAGATTCTATATATCCAATGGTATTTTTAAACAAAACCCCTTCTTTAATTAAATTTGTTTTGATAATATAAATTGATCCATCTCGGTAATACGATTTAGGCAACTCTTGTCTTCTAGGAATTATCTTTAAATCTCCTGTAGCAATTTTTAAATTTTCTTGATTATCTACCTCAAACGTCCAATGTGGATTAAATTGATGCGGTACTTCTAAAACACTTATTAGCGTTTCTACATTAGTTGCTTTGAACTTTTCAATAGCTTTATCAATTATTCCATCCTCTCGAAAAGGAGTTGTGGGTTGTAAAATACAAATAGCTTCAAAAAAAACTCCCTGATTTTCATAAAAGGCTAAAGCATGTTGTAAAACCTCTATTGTTGGTGTTGTATCCATTGCTAAAGTTTCTGGTCTCATAAATGGAACTTCCAAACCAATTTTTTTACCAACTTGAGCAATTTCATCAGAGTCGGTAGATAAAATTACATGAGTTAACAATTTACTAGCTAATGCTTTTTCGGCTGTAAACTGCAATAAAGGTTTTCCTCCTAAAAGCTTAATGTTTTTTTTAGGAATACCTTTTGAACCACCACGAGCCGGAATTACAGCTAATATTTTCATTAATAAGTTATCGTTTTATGAAACTTTAAAGGTAATGTTTCTAATAAATCAGCTATATTTTTCCCTGCATTACCACCACCATAAATATTAGAAACTTCTGACTTACCTGCTTTAACATGTCGTTGAATTGCATTTTTTATTGCTTCCTTATTGTAATCAACATCTATAACATTGAAACCTCTATCTCTTTTGTTTTGTCGAGATCCAATATTTACAACAGGAACTCCTAAGTAAGCACATTCTCTTATTCCTACACTAGAATTCCCTATTAAACATTTAGAATTATTCAATAATTTTAAGAAATCATCACCTTTCATATTTTTAAAAAAGTGAACATGTTCCAATTTATTTTTTTCCCTAAATGCTCTAATTCCAGTTGAAGTTCCATCCGCGCCAGCATCTACATTTGGCCAAAACCACAAAGTTGGTATTTTTAATTCCTCGATAGCATGTAATGTTTCTTCAATGTGTTTACGTGAATTTTGATATTCATTGGTTACTGGATGTTGCATAACCACTAAATAACCATTTTCTAAATTAGGCTGAGCTCCAACTCCACCATATTTTTCATAAGGATTAAAATCTAAAGAAGCTTTTTCAACTTCTTTTGCTAAATCGATTGAAGGACAACCCGTATTAAATACAAATTCCGTTTCTTCTCCTAATTTTATTACTCTTTCCAAAGCACTATCAGATGCTACAAAATGATAATCGGCTAGTTTGGTAATAGCATGACGCACTTTTTCATCAATGTTCCCTGTAACTTCTCCTCCTTGAATATGAGCTAATGGTATATTCATATAAGATGCAGCAATAGCTGTTGCCATTGTCTCAAAACGATCAGCGACAGTCACCACAATATCTGGTTTCAAATTATCGAAAACCGTAGATAATTCTAAAATTCCTATTCCTGTAGTTTTAGCAGCAGCCGTTAAATTTTCACCTTCTAAAACATTAAAAACTTTAGCTGCGATTTCAAAACCGTCTTTTTCAATATAGTTTACAGCAGAACCATAACGATCTAGCAAAGCCGAAGCTGCAATAATAAGTTGTAATTCTAAATTAGGATGCTCTTTTATAGCTTGTATAGCAGTTTTTACTCTACTGTATGACGGTCTTGCAGTTATAACAACTGCTATCTTTCGTTTATTCATTTTTCCATTGCTACTTCAAAGGGCTAAAAATAATTAAAATTTATGGAAATAGTAGTGGTTTTAATTTTTTATAGCATACTCTTTTTCATATTTCGCAAAAAGAAGCTCTTTTTCCATTAGGCTTGAATTCGACAAAGCTCAACATAAACTAGCTCAGTGTGACATACTTTCAACTCTCATTCTTGTCAGACTGAGCTTGTTGAAGTCTACCTTTTGTCCATTTCGACAGGCTCAATGTGACATATTTTCAACTCTTATTCTTGCTAGACTGAGCTTGTCGAAGTCTTTCTTTTGTCCATTTCGACAGGCTCAATGTGACAAAGTAAAATGGCTCAATGTGACAAGACAACTTACTGTCAGACTGAGCTTGTTGAAGTCTTTCTTATAAATTAACTTTTTTGTCCATTTCGACAGGCTCAATGTGACAACGTAAACTGGCTCAATGTGACAAGACAACTAACTGTCAGACTGAGCTTGTCGAAGTCTTTCTTTTGTCCATTTCGACAGGCTCAATGTGACAAAGTAAAATGGCTCAATGTGACATATTTTCAACTCTCATTCTTGCTAGGCTGAGCTTGTCGAAGTCTTTCTTTTGTCCATTTCGACAGGCTCAATGTGACAAAGTAAAATGGCTCAATGTGACAAAGTAAAATGGCTCAATGTGACATATTTTGAACTCTTATTCTTGTCAGAATGAGCTTGTTGAAGTCTACCTTTTGTCCATTTCGACAGGCTCAATGTGACAAAGTAAAATGGCTCAATGTGACAAGACAACTTACTGTCAGACTGAGCTTGTCGAAGTCTACCTTTTGTCCATTTCGACAGGCTCAATGTGACAAAACCTACCAATGTCAGACTGAGCTTGACGAAGTCCTGAGCGGCACTAATCTTCTTTTCCAAACTGAGTATAATTTTTAGAATATCTTACTAACTTATCCCAATCTTCATTAATCAAAGCTTGCTTTTTTCTTTTGCTCCATCCTTTAATTTTCTTTTCAACCATTATAGCTTGGGATGGATCAGTGAACATTTCAAACCAAACCAATTCAACTGGTCTTCTTGAATAAGTATAAGCATCTTTATCAATTCCAACATTGTGTTCATATAATCTTCTTTCAATACTGTTAGTTATTCCCGTATAAAAAGAGTCATCTTTACATTTTAAAATATAGACGAAATAGATTTTCATAACATCAAATATTAAATTGTAATCGCTTCGACAGGCTCAGCGTGACATATTTTCAACTCTTATTCTTGCTAGACTGAGCTTGTCCATTTCGACAGGCTCAATGTGACAAAGTAAAATGGCTCAATGTGACAAGACAACTTACTATCAGACTGAGCCTGTCGAAGTCTTTTTCAACACTTTGTCCATTTCGACAGGCTCAATGTGACAACGTAAAATGGCTTAATGTGACAAGACAACTAACTGTCAGACTGAGCTGACGATGTCTTTTTCAACACTTTGTCCATTTCGACAGGCTCAATGTGACAACGTAAAATGGCTCAATGTGACAAAGTAAAATGGCTCAATGTGACAAGACAACTTACTGTCAGACTGAGCTTGTCGAAGTCTACCTTTTGTCCATTTCGACAGGCTCAATGTGACAAAACCTACCAATGTCAGACTGAGCTTGACGAAGTCCTGAGCGGCACTAATCTTCTTTTCCAAACTGAGTATAATTTTTAGAATATCTTACTAACTTATCCCAATCTTCATTAATCAAAGCTTGCTTTTTTCTTTTGCTCCATCCTTTAATTTTCTTTTCAACCATTATAGCTTGGGATGGATCAGTGAACATTTCAAACCAAACCAATTCAACTGGTCTTCTTGAATAAGTATAAGCATCTTTATCAATTCCAACATTGTGTTCATATAATCTTCTTTCAATACTGTTAGTTATTCCCGTATAAAAAGAGTCATCTTTACATTTTAAAATATAGACGAAATAGATTTTCATAACATCAGATATTAAATTGTAATCGCTTCGACAGGCTCAGCGTGACATATTTTCAACTCTTATTCTTGCTAGACTGAGCTTGTCCATTTCGACAGGCTCAATGTGACAAAGTAAACTGGCTCAGCGTGACAAGACAACTTAGTGTCAGACTGAGCTTGTCGAAGTCTTTCTTTTGTCCATTTCGACAGGCTCAATGTGACAAAGTAAAATGGCTCAGCGTGACAAGACAACTAACTATCAGACTGAGCTTGACGATGTCTTTCTTTTGTCCATTTCGACAGGCTCAATGTGACAAAGTAAAATGGCTCAATGTGACAAAATAAAATTACTTGATTTTAGATTATTGTGTAATTGAAAAATAATTAATTTAAATCTTCTTCATTTAAAAAACTCCATTGTTTCATGGGTTTATTTATTTTTCTGCCTATTACACTAGAAAATTGACTGGCTTCAATTCCATAACCTTTTGGTTTTTTTGCTTCTAAATCGTCAAAAGTTAGTATGTGATTTTCTTCTAAATCCTTATTGATAGCCAATGACTTTTCAAAAATACTTTTTAATTCTGAAAAGACTTCATTTGAAGCTTTATCTATAGGATTATTTAAAGCTATATTTATTTCATTCGTGTATTTTACTAAAGATGCTATTTCATCTATTGTTAACGATGATTTCGAATCGGGACCAAATTGTCTTCTATCAAAAATAGCATGAAACTCAATAATTTCAGCACCTACAGCCACAGCTGCAATACATGTAGCAATACTTGCAGAATGATCTGAAAAACCAACTTTTACATCATATCGTTCTTTTAACTCTCTAATTACATTTAAACCATATTGTTCAGGTTTTGTTGGATAAGATGTAGTACACTGTAAAATTGAAAAATTTGCATTTCTAGCTCTTAAAAATGAAACCGTTTGATCTAATTCTTCCCAACTGCTCATTCCAGAAGATAAAATTATAGGTTTACCTGTTCGAACAATTTTTTCAAGAATTAACCAATTATTTACTTCTCCTGAGCCAATTTTGTATTGAGACACACCCACTTGCTCTAACCAATCTACAGCCAAATTACTAAAGGGAGAACATAAAAAATCTACATTACAATCATCACATTTTTGCTTGATTAATTTCCATTGTTCTAAAGTAAAGCTCATTCGCTTCCAATAATCGAAACGAGTATCATCTTCTAAAGAAAACTTGACACGAAAAGGTTCAAACTCACTACTTTCTGCTTCGGGAATGTGCATTTGAAATTTAACCGCATCTACACCTGTTTGAGCTAAAGCTTCTATAAAAGAACATAAAATCCCTAAACTTCCTTCGTGTGCTTGACCTATTTCCGCTATGGTGTACACTTTATTCATATATACTTTTTAGATTTGAAAAATCTTTTAAAAATAAAGGTTTCATTTTTTCTAATTCCTTTTCTGATTTATCCCACCATTTCAACTCTTCAAGTTCGTTAATGATTGTATCAGAAAATCTCTTTTTAATTTCTTTTGCGGGAACACCGCCCACAATGGCATAAGGTGCTACATCTTTTGTTACGACACTCCCAGCTGCAATAACCGCTCCATTGCCAATAGTTACATTTCCTACAATAATTGCATTATGTCCAATCCAAACATCATTTTCTATCACTACTTTTTTTACTTCTTTCAGTGCTTTTAGTTCTCCGTTAAAAAGATTTTGATTGATGTAAGTTGTTAAATAAGAAGTAGGATGATTGGTGCTGTGAATGGCTACATCTGCACCAAATTGGCAATATTTCCCAATTGTTATATCACCGTGTAAAAAATTATTATACCCTAGAGTTGTTGCGTAACCTAAGCTAATTTTTCCTGAAAAGTTACAACGATCAGGCACAGCATTTTTACCTTCAAAAACTACATTTTGAATACCTCTTGAAAAACCTGAGAGTAACACTTTTTCGGTTTTATCAGGTGTATTCAAGAAATAATATACTATTTTTTTTATAAACTTTCGCATTAATATTCTTTTGCTTCTTCTAATGACAAACCTAATCTTTTTAATAAATAAATATTAATCTTTTTGTTTTTATTAAGTATCTTCTTAATCATGATGCCAACAAATTTTCCAACAGTAGAAATTGGAACAAATTTAAATTCGCTACCAGAATAAGTAGTTTCACTATTGGAACTTTCTAGTAATTTAAACTCTTCTTGCATCCAATCTTCTATTTGATTTCCCATATGGTAAGCATAATTACCTTTGGTAGCCAATCTTAAACATCCTAAATCTTCATTAGGCTGGTCTATAAATTTGTTTTCTACTCCTCCAACGATTTTTATAAAAGCGGGTTCATTTGGACCTTTATCAAAAACTTCACGTTTTAAAGTGGCTACAAAATGCCCACAGCCCATTACAGCTTTACCTTTTTTATTAGAAAGCACTAAATATTTATCTAAATGAATGGCTTTATACATTAATTCCTCTTTGCCTAAACTCACATCGAAACGATGCATGGCTTCTGGGTCAATAACATTTTCAAATGCGAGTTTGCCTTTAAAAAAACCATAAAACCAATTATTTGCGGTAAACATTTTATATACTTTACTTGAAGGAACTGGAGCTACCATACCCGCTTCTGGAAAAGCAATGAAAGTTTCTTCTACAGCTTGTTGCCAACCATTTTTAAATAATACATCGGCATCCGTAATTGTTATTAGAGGTTCTAAATTTCCTTTTGCTGAAGCTAAAATTGCGTTTATTTTTCCTAAGTTTTCTTTAGAATGAAAAACTTGATCGATTAAAACATTTTCATGATATTTTTCATCAATATAGGCTTTAACATCAGGATGGCAGTTGTTATTATAAATGGTTATTCGAGTTTTATTGTGTGAAGTGACTAATAACGAATCTATACAAAGTTTGAAAACTTCAAATAAGTTAGCAAAATAACCTTCAAAATTTGGTATGTAAACAGGTACAATTACGCGATGATAATTTTCTAAAGTGATTTCTTTATTTTCCTTCGCAGGATTAAATCCTATTCTCATAATGTGCTACTAACTTTTTAATTCCTTCTTCTAACACAACTAATTCTCTTCCTAAAATAGCTTTCATTTTAGCAGTATCTGGACATCTGCGCGTCATATCTCCTTCCTCGAGTGCAGGTAAATGAGTAATTTGTGATTTTGAATTTGTGACACGAATAATTGTTTGTGCTAATTCTAAAATAGTCATTTCTTTATCACTTCCAATATTAATCACATCGTTTACACAACTTTTACTTTGCATTGCTTTTATACATGCTTCAATATTATCTTCTACATAACAAAATGAGCGCGTTTGTAATCCGTCGCCATACAGGGTAATAGGTTCATTTTTTAGAGCGGCTTTTATAAAACGAGGCACTACAAAATCTTCACTTTGATTTGGACCGTAAGTATTAAAAAATCTAAAAATAGTATATTCTAAACCATATTCTTGGTAATATGATTTAAAGAAAGCTTCTCCAACATTTTTTACGATAGCATAAGGCAATCTTGAATTAAGTGGTGTAGTTTTTTCATTTTGAGGGATTTCAAAAGGCTCTCCATATACTTCTGAAGAGCTTGAATAAAAGACTCTTTTAACTCCAGAATTTTTTGAAAGGGATAAAATATTCTTAATCCCTTCTATATCATTCAAAACCATTATAGGGTTTTCTAAAGTTCTTTTTACGCCAACAACAGCTGCATAATGAAAGACAAAATCAAAATTATAACGCCCAAAAATAGGTACTACATCATTGTAGTTATTAACGTCTGCTTTTATAAAAGTAACATTGTTTTTTTGGGGAACTTTTTCTAAATTTCCAGTAGATAAATTATCAACAATTACAATATGATTATTTGAATCTTCTGCTAGCTTATTAGCTAAAGCACTTGCCACATTACCCGCTCCACCTGTAATTAATATTGTTGTCATATATGTATTTAAGGTTCTTTTCTTTTATATTTCAAATATAATAGATATTATTAAAATGACCTTAAAAATTGACTTTAATATTACTTTATTATTTTAGCTGTAAAATGTTTGAGGTATTCTTTTTTTAGAAACCAAAAAGAGGAAAAAACATACATTTTAGAAATAACAAAAAACGGACTTTGTTTCCACTGGTTGATAAAATTAATTCCTAATCGTACATTTAACTTTTGGAATTGTTTTCTGTCTATTTTTTTATCTAAATAAGCTTTATCTAAAACCTTTTTCAAATGTAATGGAAGTTGAACATACGCCTTTTTGTTGCTCGAAATATTGTTTTGATGCATTCTATAATGTACTAAAGGCTCATCGATATAGTAAAACTTTGTTTCAAATGAACACCTAGTCCAAAACTCCATATCTTCACCTGCTGCAGGCATCTTTTCATTAAAAAAACCTACTTTTTCTATTACCGCTTTACGAACAAATGATGTTGGCATCATAACCGTCCATCTTCCTATCATTTTCTCTTTTACATCGCCGTGTTTGTCTAGAATATTGCGTAATCTACCCATAATTCTATTTTGTAAAACACCATTTTCATCAATAGTTTCACAACAACCATGAACTAAACCAAAGTCGGGATTTTGTTCTAAAACAGCTATTTGTTTTTCAAGTTTTGTAGGTAGCCAAATATCATCATCGTCTACAAAAGCAATATATTTTCCTTTTGCTTTTTGGATACCAAAGTTTCTAGGTTTTGCTGGACCTCCACTATTTTCAATTTTATAATAGGTTACTTTTTCAAAATTTTCACAAACCAATTGGGCTTCATTATTTGGTGAACCGTCGTCAATTACAAACACCTCAAAATTTTGATAGGTTTGATTTGCAATGCTTAATAGTGTTAATCGTAAAAAATGTGCTCGATTGTATGTTGGAATAATAATTGAAACTAACGGATTTTCCATAAACTTTTAATTTTTTTAAAAAATCTGTTTGTAATTCCGTTAATGGTTGCTTTTTTTAACCGATTAATTTCTTGCTCTTGGGCAAGCATTTTTTTATAATCATCATAAAAAACACCAAAATTTTCTTTCCACAACCTTTCGTCTTCTTCTTGTTTCTTTTTGAAATGATTAGGATTATTACTTAAACCTTCTAAATCGAAAAGTGTTACAGGATATTTTATATGTTGCCAAGTAAATATATTACTCACACAACATTTTAAGTAAAAAGCTCTATCGGCCGAAATTTTATACGTTTCATCAAAACTTCCCATTTTTTCAAAAACCGATTGATGAAAAAAAGTACTTTGATGTGGCAATGAAGATTTTACAAAATAATAAGGCGAAATAACATCGGGGTATATCTTTTCACGATTTTTAAATTGATAATCTCCGTAAATGATATCCCCTTTAAAATTGTGATTACTAACACAATCTTGCACGGTATTTTTTGAAGTAAAAATATCGCCACTATTTAAAAATAGAAGATAATTGCCCGTAGCCCTGGCAATTCCTTTATTCATGGCGTTATAAATTCCGTTATCTTTTTCACTTACCCATTTTGTGATTGAGTTTTGATACGTTTTAATTACCTCAACACTTCCATCTGTAGAACCGCCATCTATCAAAATATATTCAATATTATTATAAGTTTGTTCCACAACAGATTGAATGGTTTTTTGCAAACCCTCTGCATTGTTATAATTTATAGTGATGATGGAAATTGACAGCATAAATTAATTTAAAATTTGCTTGTATAGTTTTGTATAAGCCAAAGCTTGTTGTTCTTTTGAAAAATAATCCTTTGCAAATTTCGCAATAAATTGCGAATCGTAACTTTTTCTTGTACTGTAAAATTGTTGAATACCTTCTGCTAATTTTTTTCCAGAAATGTCCTCAACCAAAATACCTGTTTCATTATTAATAATATAATCTTTCATGCCTCCATGATTAAAACTAATTACAGGTGTTCCGCAGGCAAAAGCTTCTAACATTACATTAGGCAAATTGTCTTCGCGACTTGGCAATACAAAAACATCTGCCAAAGCATATATTTCAGCCATTTTTTCAACATCATGAATTTCTCCTAACGCTACTACTTTTTGACTATTAAGATCGATTGTTCCTTTACCAATTGTTACTATAGTTAGAGAAATATTTTGCAAATATTCTAACGCTTCTAACATTAAATCGAATCCTTTCCGTTTATTTTTAAGTGAATCGGCAACAAAAAGCACAACAAAATCCTCACTACTGATGCCGTATTTTGTTCTAATTGCTGTCTTTTCTTGAATATGAAAATTTTCAAAATCAATACAATTTGGGATTGTTTGTTTTAAAATATTCGAGTTAAACTTTTTCTTATTTACTTCATTTAACAACCAATTTGATGGCGAAACAAATGCTTTTAGAGTACTGTTATTTAAGACCTCAAATTTATATTTTGAGAGTTTTTCTTCTTCTATTCCTATATATTTTTGATTGTAAATTACATCATTTTTGTAGTGGAAAATACCTTGAATAGGATTTAAATCGTGAAGTGTCCAAACAATGGGTTTTTTACAATTTTTAAAAAAACTTTCGAAATCTAAAATACCGCCCATCCAGTGAAAATTTAAGATATCTGCTTCTTGAACTAATGGATGTTCGTGCAGTTTACTATTTGAGAATGGAAGTGAATAAATTTCGTAATCCAATTTATCTTTGACCACATTTAGTTTAGATTGTGCTTTATTTAGTTTAGAAAAGTTGAGTAAAACATCTAATTTCTTTTGAATTCGTTGTACGATATTTACTTTTTTGTACTTAAAAAATGAATCTTCAATGATTTTATCTTGAAAATCTATAGTAACATTTCTACTTAAATATGCCGATTGCACTCCACTATTAACTAACGCTTTATGCAAGCGCAATGCTGCAATTCCTGCACCGCCTTTATTTGAAGCTGTAATATGAAGTACTTTCATGCTATTGTTTTGTGTTTTTTAAATAATCACTTAAAGAAATTACACCCAGAGTAAAATCATTTACTTTATATTTTCTTTTAGAAGCTCCAATTATTTTCATAAAAATATTAAAAAACTTAATTTTTAACTTTTTAAGTTCTTTCATATGAATCAATTTTGATTCTAAAAATAAATAACACGCATAATTAAATCCAAGGATTTCTTGTACTGTTTTTAAAAGATTTTTATACAAAGTTTTGTTTTGAGATTTTAAAATCAATCTCCCTAATTCTAAAGAGGCACTAAAAACATATTTGTTATAATTCTTTATTTCTTCTTCAGAATCTTTGACATACATGTTTATTTTTTTTAAAAGAAGAATTTTACTTTTTAATTTCTCTTCGGAAATTGTGTTTGAGACTTTACCTTCATTACCCATTCTAATGGCAACATCAGGTATTGCATCTATTTTTTTATAATTAGGCTTTTTACTTAATATATTTAGATAAAAATCGATGTCTTGGTGAATAGCTAAATTTTCATCCCAAATACCATTATTTTGTAGTAAAAACTCTTTTTTTAATAAAGTTGCACTGATATTCCAGGGATAATCTTTAGTTATAAATCTTTCAAAATCAGAAGTTGGTTTATGTAATAAATTAGGAATAAATTTTGCGTCTTGTGGAGTATCCGTAAATAACTTAGATTGAAAAACCACAAAATCTAAATTTGCAACATTTTCCATCCTTCTTTGCAAACAAAAATCTTCTAAAATATCATCTGAATCTAAAAAAAGTATATATTCACCTATTGCGTTTTCAAAACCAATATTTCGGCAAGTACATCCTCCTTTTTTTCTATTGTTAGGTCTTACAAAAAAATGAAATCTATTGTCTTTTTTTACAAAGTTATCTACAATCTGTTTTGTATTGTCTTTACTTCCATCATCAATTACAATACATTCCCAATTCTTGTAAGACTGTCTTTCAATGCTTACAAGCGTTTCTTCAATTAATTGAGCTCTATTAAATGTGGGTATAATAATCGATATTAATTTATTGGAAATCATTTAAATATTTTGATAAATGGTTAACAATTTGTCAAATACAAATATATTAGAAAGATTATTCTCAATAAATTTTGGTGCTTGAAGTGACATTTTTTCGTAAACTTCAGGATTATCAATTAAAAAAGCAATTGCTTCAGCATATTTTTCAATGTTTTTTTGTTCAATTAAAAAACCTGTTTCGTTTTCTTTAATAGTGTAAGGAACTCCACCACTGTTAAAAGCTACTACTGGCAAACCCATAGCTTGAGCTTCAGCGGAAACAACACCTTGAGTTTCTTCCCTTCCTGTACTGTCTTTTATTGAATACATTAAAAAAATATAAATTGTTTTAAAAATTTCTTTTATATAATCTTGCGTTTTAATTCCTAACAGACTAACAACATCTAAAATATTTAAAT
>JAIXHM010000045.1 GCA_030145825.1 Flavobacterium sp. | reverse complement strand
TCCTAATCTTCCATTTGCTTTAATAAAATTTTCAGAAACGTAATCTGCACCGTGTATTACTACAGCTCTATCTCTTGCATTGTCGTTAATACCATATTCTTGTCCGTCTAGTCTTAAAGACATACCATGTTTACCTTGGTAAACTTCACCAGTTAAATAAAAACCTAAACTACTTTGATAAGATTCAGATTTATTAGAAAAATTATTTGCAAAATCACTACCTGAATTTCTTCCGTGAGCTACAAGTGTTTGTAAAACTACTTTTTTAGTAGCCATATCAATAACCCACATTCTATCTTCACTAGAAGATAAACTAAAATCTACAATAGTTAAGATTTCATTTTGAACTTTTCCTTGATTTTTTAATTGTTCGTAACCTTCAAATGCTTTAATAAAACTATCATATTGGGGTAAACTAAAATTGGCAGACACAATTTCGTTGTAAAAAGATTTGCATCTAGTTTCAAAAGCTACTTTACTTTTTTCAGCTAAAAGTTTAGGATCAGTATTTGCAATTACTTTAATATTTTTATCCTCTTTATTCTCAACTTTTGTAGCAAAAGTTCCAAACGACATTAAGCTCAATAAAAACAGTGGTAAAAACTTGTAAATCATTGTAAATCTAGTAGTTGTTTTTGGTTAACAGTGAGCCAAATATATTTATTATTTTTTAGTAAACAAATTTTTTTATGTATTTAATCGAATTTTTATGTATTTAATCGATAAACTGCATAAAAGTTAAAGAATTAATAAATATTTTCTTCTTTTTTTTTATACTCTTATTTTTGGACAAAATCATCAATCATGCATAAAAACTTAAATATCAGCTTTTTATTGTTTCTTATTACCCATTTTTTTTACAGTCAAGAGATTGTAAATTCAAATAAAAAAACAGTAAATGCTACTAGAATAAAATCTCAAATAAACATTGATGGAAATTTAGACGAAAGTGAATGGGAAAACGCTGAAATTGCTACTGATTTTTTTATGTTAGATCCCGACAATGGAAAACCTATTCCTGATGAATTAAAAACCGATGTTAGAATTTTATATGATGACGATGCTATTTATGTAGGCGCAATATTAAAAGATAGTGAACCAAATCTTATTTTAAAAGAAATTACCGAGAGAGATAATTTTGGCACTGCAGATCTTTTTGGAGTGTTATTAAATGGCTATAATGACGGTCAGCAAGAATTCCAATTTTATGTAAATGCTGCAAATGGACAAGCTGATTGTAACTTTACTTCTCAAAATGGAGAAGATTACACTTGGAATGCAATTTGGACAAGTAAAGCTAAAATAACTTCGGAAGGCTGGGTTGTAGAAATGAAAATCCCATATGCTGCTTTGCGATTTTCAAACGAAAATAAACAAACTTGGGGTATAAACTTTTTTAGAGAAGTAAGAAGAAAAAGACAAAAATTTACGTGGAATTTTATTGATGCTAAAATTGGAGCATTTTCTCAACAGGCTGGAATTTTAACTGGAATCGAAAACATAAAACCTCCTACTCGATTATTTTTTATCCCTTACGCATCAGGATATCATAATGTAAACAAATTAGACAATGAACTTACAGGAAAACTTGGTTTAGATATTAAGTATGGTATTAGCGATGCGTTTACTTTAGATGCGATTTTAGTTCCCGATTTTGGTCAAACTAAATTTGACAATGTAGTTTTAAATCTGGGACCTTTTGAACAACAATTTAATGAAAACCGTCCATTTTTTACAGAAGGAACTGATTTATTTAGTAAAGGAAACTTGTTGTACACAAGACGAATTGGTCAAGTACCAAATGTAACTATTGATGTTAGAGATGATGAAGAAATTAAAGATTTTCCATCAACAATTAATTTATTAAATGCCATTAAAATATCGGGTAGAGATAAAGACGGATTAGGAATTGGTTTTTTAAATGCTATTACCGAAAAAACTAAGGCATCTGCTTACAACGAAGCTGAAAACAAACATAGAGATGTTGTTGTTGCGCCATTAACAAACTATAATGTTACCGTTTTAGATCAGCGTTTTAATCAAAATTCTTCGATTACTTTAATTAACACTAATGTAACTCGAGACGGAAGTTTTAGAGACGCTAACGTAACTGGAGTTTTATTTGATTTAAATACTAAAAAAAACACATTCAACGTTTCTGGAGATATGAAAATGAGTTCCGTTTATGACGTTGAAAAGAACTACAGCGGCTACAATACTTCTTTGTACTTAGCTGAAACAGCTGGAAAAGTTAGATTTTCATCGGGTGTTAATTATATTTCAAAAGAATATGATCCTAATGATTTAGGCATTAATTTTCAAACAAACTACACGTCTTGGTCTAATAATATTAATTATAGAATATTGAACCCAACAAAAATATTCAATACGTTTCGCATAAACTTAAATTCGTATTTTGAATACAACAATCTATCAGGTAGAATACAATCGAACAATTTTAATGTAAACTTTAGTTCTACTAATAAAAAGAACCATTATTTTGGTGGCGGTATAGATTATGCTCCTTTTAAAAATTACGATTATTATGAAGCAAGACAAGATGGCCGTTTTGTAATTTATCCCGAATCTTACGGCTCTTGGGTTTATTTTTCCTCAAACTATAACTACAAATTTGCTTTAGATATTAATCCCTATTTTACAAATACTTCCGAAAAAGATAGATATGATTATGGCATTACTATTGGTCCGCGTTATCGTTTTAGCGATAGACTTTCAATAGTGTATAGTTTTGATATTTTTAAACAAATTAATAACTTAGGTTTCATAGATAGTGATGCTTCAGAAATTTATCTTGCTAAAAGAAATAGAGAAACTTACACAAATTCAATAACAAGTAAGTATTCTATTAATAGTAATATGAATTTTAATTTATCGGTAAGACATTATTGGTCTTATGCCGAAAACAATTCTATTCACACCTTAAATAACGATGGAACATTAACTGAAAACAACACTTATAGCGAAAACAAAAACTCTAATTTTAGTACCTGGAATTTAGATTTATCTTATTCATGGTGGTTTGCTCCAGGAAGCCAACTTTCAGTTTTATATCGTAATAATGCGAATACTTTTGATAGAGATATTAATAAAAATTTTGGTTCAAATTTTTCTAATTTAGTAAGTGATAATTTAAACCATATTCTATCAGTTAGTTTACGATATTACATAGACTACAATCAAGCTAAAAATTGGTTGTAAAAACCTAAATCGATTTCGTAATTTTTGATTGCCAAATATAATCTCAGCCTAACAAATTCTTATCTTTGTGAAAACCAAAAATTATGAATAAAAAAGTTATTTTAATGATTCTTGATGGATGGGGAAAATCACCTGATCCTAAAGTTTCTGCAATCGACAATGCTAATACTCCATACATTGATTCTTTATATACAAAATACCCCAATGCTCAATTAAGAACCGATGGTTTAAACGTAGGATTACCTGAAGGACAAATGGGAAATTCTGAAGTTGGTCACATGAACCTTGGAGCTGGTAGAATTGTTTACCAAGATTTAGCAAAAATTAATTTAGCAGTTCAAAATAAGACTTTACAAAACGAAAAAGCTTTACTAGAAGCACTTCAATATGCAAAAGGAAACAACAAACCTGTACACTTTCTAGGTTTACTTTCTGATGGTGGTGTACATAGTCATACATCCCATTTAAGAGGGCTTTTAGATGTTGCTGTAGATTTTGGCTTAAAAGATTTATTTATTCACGCTTTTACTGATGGTCGCGACGTTGATCCTAAATCAGGTGCTTTATATTTAGAAGATTTAAACAATTACATTTATAACAAACCCATTCAGCTGGCTTCAGTTATTGGTCGTTATTATGCAATGGACCGCGATAAAAGATGGGAACGCGTAAAACTTGCTTATGATTTAGTTGTTAATGCAGAAGGAACTCCAAGTAAAGATGCAGTTTTATCGGTATTGGAAAGTTATAAAAATGATGTTACTGACGAATTTATCAAACCTATTGTTATGGTTGATGAAAACAATTCTCCAGTAGCAAAAATTAAAGAAGATGATGTAGTTATTTTCTTCAACTTTAGAACCGATAGAGGTAGAGAACTTACTGAAGCCTTATCACAAAAAGATTTCCACGAACAAAACATGCATAAGTTAAATCTATATTATGTTACAATGACAAATTATGATGAAACTTACGAAAATGTTCATGTAATTTATGATAAAGACAACATTACCGAAACTTTAGGAGAAGTGTTGGAAAAAGCAGGTAAAAAACAAATCCGTATAGCTGAAACAGAGAAATATCCACACGTTACTTTCTTCTTCTCTGGCGGTCGTGAAGAACCTTTTAATGGCGAATCGCGTATTTTAAAGAATTCACCAAAAGTGGCTACTTACGACTTACAACCCGAGATGAGTGCTTATGAATTAAAAGATGCATTGGTTCAAGAATTGAAAAAAGGAGAAGTTGACTTTGTTTGTTTAAATTTTGCAAACGGAGATATGGTTGGACATACTGGTGTTATGGAAGCTGCTATAAAAGCCTGTGAAGCTGTTGATGTTTGCGTAAAGGAAGTAGTAAATACTGCTTTAGAAAATAATTATACCACAATAATCATTGCAGATCATGGAAACTGTGAAACGATGATTAACCCAGACGGTTCTCCAAATACAGCACACACTACAAATCCGGTTCCAATTATTTTAGTAGACAAAGATTTAAAAAATATACAAAATGGCGTTTTAGGAGATATTGCTCCAACAATTTTAGAACTCATGGGAATAAATAAACCTGATGTTATGACATGCCACTCTTTACTTTAAAATTTTAGTCCCACTTCGTGTGGGATTTTTTATTTCAAAAATCTAAAATAAAAGTTAAACTTTCATATATTAATAGTAATACTATTATTTTTGTATTTATATTTTTTTAGAGTATGGAAAATTTAGCTCATAATATAAGTATTTCTATCAATGAAAAGTTGTTTTTGAAAAATCCTGAAAGCACGGCTTTAGGTAAGAATATAATAGAACATAGTATTCTTCTTATCAATGAAATAGGATTTGAAAATTTTACCTTCAAAAAATTGGGAGAAAAAATCCAATCAAACGAAAGTTCAATATATCGTTATTTTGAAAACAAGCACAAATTATTGATTTACCTATCTACTTGGTATTGGTCTTGGATAGAATATCGTATCGTTTTTAGTACGCACAATGTTAAACTTCCAATTGAGAAAATTGAGAAAACAATCGAAATTATAGCTAATAACGTTGAAAATGATGATAGAACTGCACATATTAACGAATCTATTTTAAATAAAATTGTTATAGCTGAATTTTCTAAAACATTTCTAACAAAAGAAGTAGATCAAGAAATTAAAGAAGGTTTTTTTAATGTATATCAAAGAATCGTAAACCGATTGGAAAACATGATAACCGAACTAAACCCTAACTATACTTTTGCAAAAACATTAGCTTCTTCAATAGTCCAAGGAGCGTTACATCAACATTATTTAAAAGAGCATTTTTCAAATCTTACAAACTTATCAGAAGTAAACTCTTTAAATGCCTTTTATGTTAATCTAATCAAAAAAGTTGTTTTATGAAACCAATAGAGAGATTTAAAAATTTAATTAAACTTGATAAAAAAGATATCTATCAAATTATTTTATATTCCATTTTTGGAGGTTTAATCAGTTTAAGTTTACCGTTGGGTATTCAATCCATTGTAAATTTAATTCAAGCTGGAAAAATTTCAACTTCATGGGTTATTCTTATAATTTTTGTGGTTATAGGAGTAATTTTTGTTGGTATTTTTAAAATTATGCAGTTTCGAATTTCAGAAAATTTACAGCAAAAGATATTTGTACGATCATCTTTTGAATTTGCTTATAGATTTCCAAAAATTAAACATGAAAAACTATACAATCAATATCCTCCAGAATTAGCAAACCGTTTTTTTGATACTGTAACAGTTCAAAAAGGGCTTTCTAAATTATTATTAGACAGTTCAACAGCTATTCTTCAAATCATATTTGGCTTAATTTTACTCGCCCTATACCATTCCTTTTTTATCTTTTTTGGAATTGTATTGTCTTTTTTATTGTATTATATTTTTAAATTTAATTTTAATTCAGGTATTGAAACAAGTTTAAAAGAGTCGAAATACAAGTATAAAGTTGCACACTGGATACAAGAAATTGCGCGTAACAACCTTAGCTTTAAAAATGAAAATTTATTCGAATTTTCTTTAGATAAAAATGACAAATACGTTTCAGACTATCTGAAACATCGTGAAAGTCACTTCCAAATTTTAAAAAAGCAATTCGTACAGTTAGTTGGTTTTAAAACATTAATTACGGCTGGTTTATTAATTATTGGCGGCCTTTTAGTATTAAACCAACAAATGAACATTGGACAATTTGTGGCTGCAGAAATTATTATCTTAACCATCATAAATGCTGTAGAAAAATTATTTAGTGTATTAGAATTATTCTACGATGTACTAACCTCTTTAGAAAAAATAGGTACTGTTGTCGATTTAGAAATTGAAAAAGATTCTAATAAGAAACAATGCGAATATCTAGAGAAAGACCTTAATATAGAATTGAAGGATATTGATTATAAATACCCCGATAGTGAAAGCTTAATTCTTCAAAATATTAATTTAAAAATAAATCAAGGCGATAAAATTGTCATTAAAGGACCAAATGGTTCAGGGAAAACTACCTTAATGCGATTATTGGCAAAAATAATTAATCCCACATCTGGAACTATTTTTATAAATGATACAAATAGTAAACGAATTTGTTTAGATGAAATTAGATCAAAAATTAGTATTATAACTTATAATCAAGGAACTTTTGAAGGGACAATTTTAGAAAATTTAACCTTCAATAATCAATTAATAACAATGACCGAAGTAAAAGAAGTTTTAGATAAAGTTATGTTAACCGATTTTATAAAATCGTTACCTAACGGATTAGACACAAAACTTTGTACCGATGGCAAACAAATAAATTCATCCGTTGTTCAAAAAATCCTTATTGCCAGAGCCATATTAATGAAACCAAGAATTTTACTTTTAGAAGATTCTTTGAGTAAAATAGAGCCAAATCAAACAAAACAAATCATAAACTATTTATTTGAAGAACAAAAAGATTTAACTGTAGTTGTGATTACCAATAATAAAGATTGGGAAACCAATAAAACCAAAATATACAATTTAACTCAAGGTAAATTAAAAGACTAAAACTATGCTAAACATCACTAAAAATAGAATAGATACTCTTTTAGATATTAATAAATATAAATCGAGTGCAATTTTTAAAAACAACAATAGTTATTTAGTAATTAGAAAAGTACTTTTAGCTTTTGCTATAATAGGATTTATATTTCTTTTTTTACCATGGACACAAAATATCTCGGGTAATGGATTTGTAACTACTTTAAAACCCGACCAAAGACCCCAAACCATTCACTCTGCTATTGCCGGACGAATAGAAAAATGGTATGTGCGAGAAGGCGATTATGTAAAAAAAGGTGATACCATTTTATTTATTTCTGAAATAAAAGAGGATTATTTAGATCCAAATTTGGTTGAAAACACAGGTAACCAAGTAAAAGCAAAAGAAAATGCAGTAGAGTCTTACGATCAAAAAGTAAAAGCGCTTGATATGCAAATGGGTGCAATTAGTAATGAGAAAAACTTAAAACTAAAACAAGCACAAAATAAATTAAAACAATCATTTTTAAAAGTTAAAAGTGATAGTACTGACCTAGAAGCGATAAAAACACAATTAAAAATTGCAGAAACACAATACAACCGTACAGTGGCTTTAAACACAGAAGGACTAAAACCTATGACGGCTGTTGAGGAAAAACGTGTAAAATTACAAGAAATGCAAGCTAAAATTATTACACAAGAAAACAAATATATTGCGAGCCAAAATGAAGTTTTAAACGCTACTATGGAATTAAACAGAATTTCAGCAGAATATGCCGAAAAAACAGCTAAAGCAAGTAGTGATAAACAAACTGCTTTAAGTTCAAAATTTGACACAGAAGCTCAGGTTAATAAATTAAGAAACCAATACACCAACTACAAAATTAGAAATGGGTTGTATTACATCACTGCTCCTCAAGATGGTTATGTGAACAGAGCCTTACAATCAGGAATTGGAGAAACGATCAAAGAAGGAACTTCTATTGTAAGTATAATGCCCGCTAACTTTGAAATTGCTGTTGAAACTTATGTAGATCCTATAGATTTTCCTTTAATTCATAAAGGCGAAAAAATGCGTGTTTGGTTCGATGGCTGGCCAACAATTGTTTTTAGCGGATGGCCGGGAATGTCTTATGGAACATTTGGTGGAGTAATTGTTGCTAAGGAGAACTTTATTAGTGCAAACGGAAAATATCGTGTTTTAATTGCTCCAGATCCAGAGGATAAAAAGTGGCCCGAGCAATTAAGCATTGGTGCTGGAACTCAAACTATGGCGTTATTACAAAATGTTCCTATTTGGTTTGAAATTTGGCGTACACTTAATGGTTTTCCTCCTAATTTCTATCAACCTACGAATGCAAACGATTCAAAAAAGTAAGTCTATGAAATTTAAATTCTTAATTGCTTTCTTGTTTATTCAAGGTTTTAGTTGGAGCCAAGATATTTCAAATGAATTAACCTATGAAGAATTTATTGGTTATGTTAAAAAATTTCATCCGTTAGCCAAACAAGCCAATTTAAAAATTTCCGAAGGTCAAGCGAAATTAATGAAAGCTCGTGGAGCATTTGACCCCAAAATTGAAGTAAACTATAATGAAAAACAATATGGCGATAAGCAATATTATAATTTTTTTAATGGAAGTTTTAAAATCCCAACTTGGTATGGCATTGAAATAAAGGCGGCTTTTGATAATAATGAAGGAATTTATATAAATCCCGAAAATACTTTACCAAACAGCGGGCTAACATCAGTTGGAATAACCGTTCCTATTGGACAAGGTTTGTGGATTAATGAGCGAATGGCTGAGTTAAAACAAGCTAAGTTATACCAAAATGTTGCCAGTGCCGAACAAAAAATAATGCTTACCGAGGTTCTGTATCAGGCTTCAATAAGTTACGTCAATTGGAAACAAAGTTATGACGAAGTAAAACTGTATGAAGAATATCTTAAAAATGCTAAAACTCGTTACAACGGCATCGTAAAATCTATAGAGTTAGGAGATAAATCAGCAATTGATAGTGTTGAAGTAGGTATAACATTAAATTCAAGAAAATTAAGTTTAGAAAAATCGAAATTAAAACTTACTAAAGCCCGCTATGAACTTTCAAATCATTTATGGACCGAAAATAATATTCCGCTTGAAATTGATGAAAATTTATATCCAGAAATAAATTTAGCTTTGATACTACCAAATCAATTGAACTTAGAAAATTTAGAAAATGTATCTATTGAAGCGCATCCTAAAATAAATGCTTTACAAAGTAAATTAGATATTTTAAAAATAAACAGACGCTTAGAAGGAAACAAAATTTTACCAAAATTAGAAGCTAGTTATAATTATTTATCGGAACCTAGTGCTTTCGATGATTACAGATTTGAAGACTATAAAATTGGCGTAAATTTTTCAGTTCCCTTATTCTTAAGAAAAGAAAGGGCACAATATAAATTAGCTAAACTTCAAGTTCAAGATTCTGAATTTGGTTTTGCAACAGAAAAAGTTTCGCTAAATAATAAAATTGAAGCTCAAAAAAAAGAAATCAATTCTTATAGAAAACAAATCGAGATCAATAAAAGTTTAGTTAATAATTACGATACCATGCTTAATGGTGAAGATAGATTATTTATTGCTGGAGAAAGTTCTGTATTTTTAATTAATTCTAGAGAAAACTCATTAGTAAGTGCACAACTAGCTACTATTTCTTTAGAAAATGCTTACTTAACAGCTTTTTTAAACTTATTTAAAACTTTAGGAAAACCCGAATAAAAAAATCCCGTCTTAGTGAGGACGGGATTTTTTAATTTGTATCTTAAAAAAACTATATTAATAACGGCTTCTACTGTTATCTCTATCTCTATTAAAACCACCTCTATTTCCACCATTACGGTTAAAAGATTTTCTTTCACCTTCTGGTTTTGGTTCAGACTTGTTTACAACAATTGCACGTCCGTCAATTTTTGCACCGTTTAATTCGTCAATTGCTTTTTGAGCTGCTTCATCACTAGGCATTTCAACAAATCCAAAACCTTTACTTCTTCCTGTAAATTTATCAGTGATAACTTTAACTGAAGCTACTTCTCCGTATTCTTCAAAATACTCTCTTAAATCTGCTTCCTCTACGTTAAAAGGAAGACTTCCTACAAAAATATTCATTTAATAAAAATTAATTTGCATCAAAGGTAGTCTTTTAAATCTGTAAAAAACTTTTTATTTAATTTATTTTCAATAATTTACTCTTTTTAATACAAATTACTTTATTCTTAATTACAATTTATCATTTCAAAATAGGCTTTATCAATCCATTCTTGATGTTTTGGATGTGCAATTTTAACTAATTCGGCTACTCTTTGCTTGATGGTTTTTCCATATAAATCTGCAATTCCATTTTCTGTAATTACATGATGTACATGAGAACGAGTAGTTACAACACCAGCACCTTGTTTTAAGTAAGGAACAATTCTACTTTCTCCTTTTCTTGTTACCGAAGGTAGTGCAATTATTGCTTTACCTCCATCGCTTAAAGTTGCTCCACGAATAAAATCCATTTGTCCTCCTACACCCGAATACATTCTACTTCCAATAGAATCGGCACAAACTTGCCCAGTAACATCTACTTCTATAGCCGAATTAATAGCCACCATTTTTGGATTTCTACGAATTCGAGCTGTATCATTTACCATAGATGATTCTTTCATTTCAATGAACGGATTATCATTTACGAAATCATACAATCTTTTGGAACCAATAAGAAATGTTGCTAATGCTCTACCTCTAAGCGTTCCTTTAAAATTACAATTTATAACATCGCTCTCAATTAAGTCAATTACTCCATCAGAAAACATTTCGGTATGCAATCCTAAATCTTTATGGTTTTTTAATTTACTTAATGCTGCATTTGGTATAGAACCAATTCCCATTTGAAGTGTACTTTTATCTTCAATTAAAGAAGCTATATATTCCCCTATTTTTTCTTCCTCTTCAGTAAAAGGCACAACTTCATGAGCATAAATCGGAATATTTACATCTACTAAATAGTCTATTTCCGAAATGTGTAAAATTCCATCTCCAAAAGTTCTTGGCATTTGCGGGTTCACTTGCGCAATTACAATTTTAGCATTTTCAATAGCCGCAACTGTTGCTTCAACTGAAACACCTAACGAACAATAACCGTGAATATCGGGAGGCGAAACATGAATAAATGCAACATCTAATGACAACACATTTTTTCTAAACAATTGTGGTAATTCACTCAAAAAAACTGGTGTATAGGAACCATTTCCAGCTTTGAGTGTATGACGAACATTTGCACCTATAAAAAAAGAATTCACATGGAAACTATCTCTTAATTCTGGATTCGCATAAGGTGCCTCACCTTCAGTATGCAAGTGGCAAACTTCTACATTTCTCAATTCAGCAGCTCTTTCTGCTAAAGCTTTTGTTAAAATTGTTGGGGTTGCTGCTGCTGCTTGCACGTATACTCTGTCCCCACTCTTAATTACTTTGACAGCATCAGCTGCCGATACATATTTTCCCATACCTTAGAAATTTTGTACAAAATTACCTATCAATTTAAACAAAAAATATGACTTTTCTCATTTAAAAATTGAAAATCTTCAATGTTCATACTCTTGATTTTTTGTTGTATTTTTGTCCCTCAAATTTGAGTTATGATTGTAATAAAAACAAAAGAAGAAATTGAATTAATGCGCGAAAGTGCTTTAATCGTTTCGAAAACTTTAGGGGTAATTGCAAAAGAAATAAAACCAGGAGTTACTTCATTATATTTAGATAAAATTGCTGAAGAATTTATTCGTGATAATGGAGCCAAACCTGCATTTTTAGGCATGTATGGTTTTCCAAATTCTTTATGTATGAGTCCTAATACACAAGTAGTTCATGGTATTCCAAACGATATTCCGTTACAAGACGGTGATATTATTTCGGTAGATTGTGGTGCTCTAAAAAATGGTTTTTATGGCGATCATGCTTATACTTTTGAAGTAGGAGAAGTGGCTCTTGAAACAAAAAAATTACTTCAAGTTACTAAAGAATCGCTTTATATAGGAATTCGCGAAACAAAAGTTGGTAATCGTGTTGAAGATATTGGCTATGCTATTCAACAATATTGTGAGAGTCACGGCTATGGTGTTGTTCGTGAATTATGTGGTCACGGCTTAGGAAGAAAAATGCATGAAGACCCAGAAGTTCCAAACTATGGAAAGAGAGGTCGCGGTAAAAAATTAGTAAACGGAATGGTCATTGCCATTGAACCTATGATTAATTTAGGAACTAAGAACATTCGCCAACATAAAGACGGTTGGACAATAACTACTGCAGACGGAAAACCTAGCGCTCATTTTGAACATGATGTTGCTATTGTTGATGGAAAACCTGAATTACTTTCTACTTTTGCTTACATTTATGAAGCCTTGGGAATTACTTCAAATGAAGAAGATGGTTTAAGACAAGTGCCTTTAGTTTTATAATGAAGAAACTTTTTAAATTTATCCTTAATACTATACCAAGACCAATCTTAATTCGGTTAAGTATTGTAATAAGACCCATTTTAGCTTTTTTCTTGAAAGGAAACAAATTTACTGATCCGATTGACGGAAAGAGCTTTAGAATGTTCTTACCATATGGCTATGGAAATCAGCGAAATAATGTGCTTTCGCCAAGTACACTTTCTTTAGAAAGACATCGTTTATTATGGTTATACTTACAAAATGAAACTAATTTTTTCACTTCAACAGAAAAATTGAAAGTTTTACATTTTGCTCCTGAACAAGAGTTTTACAAGCGTTTCAAAAAGCAAAGCAAAATTGAATACACAACAACTGATTTACTTTCACCCTTAGCAGATGTGAAAGCAGATATTTGTAATTTACCCTTTGAAGATAATTCATTTGATATTATTTTTTGTAATCATGTTTTAGAACACATTCCTAATGATACTAAAGCCATGCAAGAATTATATAGAGTTATGAAACCTAATGGCTGGGGCATTTTTCAAATACCTCAAGATTTATCAAGAGAAACAACATTCACTGATGATTCTATAACTGATCCAAAAGAACGTGCAAAAATATTTGGTCAATATGACCATGTACGTGTTTACGGAAGAGATTATTTTGACAAATTAAGAAGTATTGGTTTCAACGTAGAAGAAGTAGACTACACCAATACATTAACTCCAGAACTTGTAGAAAAATATTGTTTAGCCAAAGGTGAAATAATTCCTGTTGTTAGGAAATAAAACAACTGTCAATCTGAACTTGATTACTTCGTCAGTTCGCTAAAGCTCGTGTCAGATTCTTCAATATTTTTTAGAAGCTGAAATAAATTCAGCTTGACAAAATTAATTAAGCATTTTAAAATTTTCAGTTTGTAGTTGTTGTAATTCATTATTTTCATCTACATACATTATCATTACATACAACTCTGGATGCTCTTTTAAAAAGGCTTTTCCTTCTTCTAAATTCATTACCATAAAAGCTGTCGCATAACCATCTGCCATAACACAAGTTGAAGCTAAAACAGTTGTACTTAAAACTGAACCTTTTTGAGGTTTTCCCGTTATTGGATTAATGGTGTGAACAAACTTTTCACCAGTAATACTATCTATTATTACTTTTCTGTAATTGCCGGAAGTTGCCATTCCTAAATTCTCTAATTTAATACTAGCTATCAATTTTCGTTCTTCATCAGGAGATTGTAAAGGATCATCAATACCAATTACCCAATTTTTATTTTGAATCGTATTTTTACCCAATGCAAACAATTCGCCGCCAATTTCTACAATTCCATTTTTAATACCTTTTAATTTTAAGAAATTTACCACTACATCAACCGAATAACCTTGCGCAATTGCATTGAAATCGAAGTAAGTTTGAGCAAAATCTTTATGAATTGTTTTATTCTCATTGATTCGCACTTTTGAAAAACCAACATATTGTAACAAACTATCAATTTGCTTTTGAGAAAGATTTTTATGCTGATGGTTAGGCCCAAACCCGTATGCATTTACTAACACACCAATAGTTGGATCAAATAACCCATTTGTCTCTTCATAAATTTTTTGTGATGCTTTATAAGTATCCACAAACCAGTCATTAACTACAACTGTAGTATCACCATTATTTATTTTTGATATACTAGAAGAAGGTTTATAAGTGGATAATGAATTATCAAACTCTGTTAATAAAGAATCAATATCTTTTTTAGAAACCAATTCTTCTGTTGCAATATATTTAATAGAATAAGTACTTCCTTGTGCTTCTCCTTGAATGATAAAAAAATCTTCTTTTTTTTCTCTTTGACAAGCAACAACAAACAATACTACTAAAACCTTATAATAATTCTTTAAAGCCATCATAATTTATAATATAATCGGAAGTTTTGTAAACAGGAAGTTCAAAATTTTCTGCATTTGCAATACCTACACCAGCAAACAGAACTTTCGCTTTTTTCTCTTTTGCGTGCTTTAAAAAAGTCTCCATGAAAATAACATCATATTCTTGAGGATTTTCAGGATATTGAACAGCTTGAATCATTACAAAATGTAATGTATTCTTTTTATCTACACAAATAAATTGTGGATGCTTTTTTAATTGACTATTAATTGCAATAAACTCAAAACCTTTCGATTCTAAATCTTTACCTACATGGTTCATTGCTATTTGATGCAATTCTTGTAAACTTAGTTCTTCCATAATACAAAGTTAAACATTTGTAGAAGTAGTAATAAAAAAACCGATTCAAATTGAATCGGTTTTTTGGTTTTATTTTGAATTGGTTTATCCTCCAAAGTCGTCGAAACGAACATTTTCTTTTGGCACGCCCCAATCGTCACACATTTTTACAACTGCGTTATTCATCATAGGTGGTCCACAGAAATAGAATTCGATATCTTCTGGAGATTCGTGATTTTTCAAATGGTTTTCAATTACCACATTGTGAATAAATCCTACGAAACCGTCTCCTTCTCCATTAGGTCCATCTTTTACTTTCCAGTTATCTTCTGGTAATGGTTCAGATAATGCAATATGGAATTTAAAGTTAGGGAAATCTTTCTCTAAAGCTCTAAAGTGATCTACATAGAATAACTCACGCTTAGAACGCCCTCCATACCAATACGTTACCTTTCTTCCAGTTTTAACTGTACGGAATAAGTGGTATAAATGAGAACGCATTGGTGCCATACCTGCTCCACCACCGATGTATAACATTTCTGCATCAGACTCGTTGATAAAGAATTCACCATAAGGTCCAGAAACTGTAACAGGATCACCTGCTTTTCTCGAGAAAATATAAGACGATGCAATACCTGGATTAACTTTCATCCATCCATTTATATTTCTATCCCAAGGCGGAGTAGCTACACGAACGTTTAACATAATTTTACGACCTTCAGCTGGATAAGAAGCCATTGAATAAGCTCTTTCAACTGTTTCGTTATTTTTCATAACAAGTGGCCATAAATTGAATTTATCCCATTCCATTTTGAATTTTTCTGGTTCTCCTGGATGTTCTACAGGATGAGCTGTGATATCTATATCAGCATATTTAATCTCACAAGCAGGAATTTCAATTTGGATATAACCCCCTGGCTCATAGTGCATATCCTCAGGTAATTCGACAACAAACTCCTTAATGAAAGATGCTACGTTGTAATTTGAATAAACTTTAGCTTCAAATTTTTTAATACCAAATACTTCTTCTGGCACTTCGATAACCATATCTCCTTTTACCTTTACTTGGCATCCTAAACGCCATCCTTCTGCAAGTTCTCTTCTATTAAAGTGAGGAGTCTCGGTTGGCAAGGCTTCACCTCCACCCGATAAAACTTTACATTTACATTGTAAACAAGTTCCTCCACCTCCACATGCTGAGGGCAAGAAAATTTTTGCACCACCTAGTGTAGATAATAATGAACTTCCTGATCCTACTTCGATTTGCTCATCTCCGTTAATTTTAATTTTAACAGGTCCTGATGGAACTAATTTTGCTTTCGCAAACAAAATAACAGCAACCAAAACCAATAATAAAACTAAAAACGCAATTACGGTTGTTGTAATTAATCCCGCAGTACTTACTTCTAATGCTATCATAATTAATTTTGTGCTATTTCAGTTGTTAATGAATCTTTTACTGTTTCAACTGCAGTGGAGTCAATTACTGGTTCAGCAGGAATTTCTTCTTTTACTTCTACAGGTTCAACATTTTCAACTACTTCTTTTTTAGGAGCTTCATCTCCACCAGTTAACATACCACCGAAAGACATAAATCCGATAGCCATTAATCCAGTTAAAATGAATGTAATTCCTAATCCACGGAAAGCAGGTGGTACATTTGAATATCTAATTTTTTCACGAATTGCAGCAATAGCTAAAATCGCTAAAAACCATCCAATACCAGAACCTACACCGTATACTGTAGCTTCAACAATATTTCCAAACTCTCTTTGTTGCATGAATAATGAACCTCCTAAGATAGCACAGTTTACAGCAATTAACGGTAAGAAAATACCTAATGAGTTATATAAAGCAGGAGCAAATTTTTCAACAATCATTTCTACTAGCTGTACCATTGTAGCAATTGTAGCAATAAATAAAATGAAGGTTAAGAAACTTAAATCGTACTCTGCATATTCTTCTCCTAACCAAGCTAAAGCACCTGGACGAAGTAAATATTGATCTAATAAATAGTTTAATGGTACCGTTACTAACATAACGAAGATTACCGCAGCACCAAGACCTACAGCTGTAGATACTTTTTTAGAAACCGCTAAGTAAGAACACATTCCTAAGAATGTTGCGAATACCATATTATCAATAAAAATTGACTTTAAAAATAATTGTAATAATTCCATTTCTTAGTGTGTTTCTTCAATTAAACTTTTGTTTCTAGAACGTTGGAAACCAATAATCAATCCTAATGTAATTAAGGCCATTGGCGCTAATAACATAAAACCATTATTTTCATATCCAATTGCATATAAACCTGTTTTTTCAACTGGATTACCAAGCACTTCAAATCCGAATAATTTTCCAGAACCTAATAATTCACGGAAAAATCCAACTGTTACTAATATTAATCCGTAACCAGCACCGTTTCCAATACCATCTAAGAAAGATTTCCAAGGTGTATTACCTAAAGCAAAAGCTTCGAAACGTCCCATGATTATACAGTTTGTAATAATCAAACCTACGAATACCGATAACTTTTTAGCTAAATCTGGAACGTAAGCTTTTAATGTTAAATCCACAATAATTACTAATGCAGCAGCAACTACTAACTGAGTAATAATACGAATTGAATTAGGAATAATATTACGCATTAATGAAATTACCACATTACCCATAGCTGTAACAAAAATTACCGATAAAGCCATGATAATAGAAGCCTTTAATTCTGCTGTAATTGCTAATGCAGAACAAATACCTAATACTTGAACAGTAATTGGGTTATTGTCAAACAAAGGATCCTTTACAAGCCCT
>JAIXHM010000044.1 GCA_030145825.1 Flavobacterium sp. | reverse complement strand
CACTTACCCACTATTTGTTGATGAAAAAGGTGACATGACACTTTATAATCAAATTTTATATAATAGCGATGGAAATGATGCATTTAATGACACGAATATTAACACATCTACCGCTGTTATTCTTGATGGAGACAATGATGGATTAGAAACAGTAAGAATTTATAGTTTTTCAATTACAGTGAATAGACCCTCTTTACTGCTTGTAAAGTATAATATCAGTTTTGAGGTTTTTAAAAACACAGAAGAAATAGAAATAACTGATAAATTAGCTAGAAGGATAAATACTTTCTTTAGACTCAATGGATCTACCCGAAAATATTGTCATGTATCTAAATGTTATACTGGAGGCAATAATGAGGGTAATGTAACTGGGATGTTTTATAATATGTCTTCATCTTACATTGTTATCCCCGCTGCAGGAACTTACACCATAGAAATGTTTGGAGAAATTTCTTCTGGGCTTAAAGCAGGAAACCCCAATACTGGACTTGCTACTTGTGTAATATTCGGAAGAGGTGATGATACCTTAATGTGTAAATTGAACTAACCCAAAATCTTTATACCATGAAAAAATATTACTTATTGTTTATATGGGTGAGTTATATCTCATTTGGACAGGTTGGAATAGGAACACAAACTCCGCAACAAGATTTACATGTTGCAGGGAGTACTTCTACAATTAGAATTGAAGGCTTAGATGTAATAAATAATGTAGAGAATAATGGTACAGAACTAACACCTGTATATGTTACTAATAAAGGAAACTTAACATTAACTCCTCCATCTTATATTTCAGGAGGAACAGGCTATGAACTTCCTTTAAACTTTTTAATGGATTCGCCTAATTTTGTACCCGATAATATACTGTCGTTACCTGTACCCTATAATGACCACGGAAGAGTAATTAACAGCGACAATTCAACCGAATCAGTTACTGGACTTATACACAGTATCACCATTACAGTTCCATCAGCCTCAATGATTGAATTTAAATATGCTATGTCAATTTTATATTCGGCCACTGACCTAGCTTCCCCTCCTTATGATCCTTCATTTATTACAGATGAAAGAACAAGAAGTTATCAAACATATTTTTGTATAGATTTATTTTCTGATGGACTTGATGCAACAGAACTTGCAAAACATTATGGAACTAAAGGCCAATATTATGGCACAACAAAAGGAGGCACTAGAGGTTATACCTACATGAACAGTCAAGCATATGCAACACTACCCTCAGGAACTCATACAGTATATTTTTATGGTGTAGTAAATGATCCTCCAGACACTTATACAAGTATTGGTTTTGGTGGAGCAAATGAATATCTTAAAATTAGAGTTTATTAATTAAAACTTTTAGTTATGACAAAATATTACCTACATATACTAATTTTCACATGCCTAAATGTATTTTCTCAAAACGTTGGAATTAACACAACAAATCCAGGAGAAGAGTTACACCTTGCAGGTGAAAACTCCACTATAAGAGTTGAAGGTTTAAATGAAATAAATAATGTGAACAACCTTGGAACAAACTCCACTTCAAAAGTTTTTGTAAATGAATTTGGTGATTTAGTTCTAGGAGAATTAAAAGATAATATTCAATTAATTTTTGATTCCGATAATTATTTAAGAGATGTTCAAAATCCTACCTCACTAATATTACAAACTGGTGAAGGATCAGGTTTTAGTCAGGCAGGAATACCAACTTTAGGTTTAGCTGCTTCTTTTACACTAACAGCACCAGCGGTAGTCGAAATCAACTATTCTGTTTCTTGGAACTTAGGTAAAAATGCTACTCCAACTTCTAGAATTGACGATTATAGAGCTCGAGTTGTTCAAACTGGTGTTTATTTTAGACTAAATGATTATACAGGCCCCCCCGTTGTTAATGATTTTTTTGGAAATCCTATAAATGGTGGTGCACTTTGTATAAATTCAAGTTGTACACAAGTAGCTGGCATGATTGGGATTAATGGCCAAATTTATAACAATGAAGATAAAGATGAGGGAGTTTGGAGTGGCTTTAGAAATTCTGCTTCTGATTATGTGATACTTGGACCTGGAACCTATACACCTATGTTTGCTGCACAATTAGAAGTAGGAGATACAAATGCCACGGGAGCTATAAAAATGTACCTAGGAGTCGAAAATGATGAGGTTCAGGTAATTGCACATTATTTTAATTAATTACTTAGATTCAATAAATACTTTTTTGGTGTGGTTCCAAATTTTTTCTTGAAGGCAGCTATAAAATGACTACCAGTACTGTAGCCAATTTTTAAACCAACTTCATTTACATTGTAAGAACCACTATCTAATAATTGTCTAGCGTAATCTAATTTATAATCTAGTAAAAAACCATAAACTGTATCTCCATAGATTTGTTTAAAACCCTCTTTTAGTCTTTTTAAATTCAATCCTACTTTTTCCGATAATTCAATTAAAGTTGGCGGTTCTGCCATGTTCGCAATAATAATTTCTTTAGCTTTTCTAATTTTTAAAATATTTTCTTCATCAATTAAAAAAGGACATTGCTCTGCATTGGGATCTTCTGATTTATTAAAAAATAAACTAATTAACTCATAAGCTTTCCCTTTATAATACAACTTCTTTATGGACTGACTTAAATTGTAATGAAATAACTGATTAAGTACAATTGACATAGAAGGATTAATATCGTCTTCTTTATAATATTTTTTATCAATATTGTCTTGACTCAAAAAAGGAATATTTTCAGAATCACTAGAAAATAAACTGTGTAATTTTTTTATAGAAATAATCACAGAAATAGACCATGAATTTGGCAACAAATCCAAATCCATTGGTAATTCTTTTTGTGGATTATAAAACAATAGTGATTTTTCTTCAAGCAAATCTAAAGTATAACTCCCTTGATTAAAAGTAAAAACACCTTTACCTTTTATACCAAAATGAAATTGTATAAGACCTTTACTTACAAACTTATTTATCTTAAAAATTTCATTCGAGTCATTTTGACATTTATATAATATAAAATCATTTTCTATTTTAATTTCTTCAAATGAACCCATAGCGATATTTTTTAAATTTGTAAAAAGAAAAATATTTATTTTTTATTTAGAATTATTCTATATAACAATCTTTGAAAAGCCTTATATTATGACAAATTTAAAAAGAAATATCTCTTTTAAAACATTTTTAAAGAAAATAACTTTCAGCGACACAAAAAGTTCTTCTAGCGTTGTTTTTATAAAATAGTTCCTCTTACATTTGTTTTACTTTTTAGGTAAGAGTACATTATGGAGAATACTTTACATGGCAAACAACTATCTTTTTATGTTGTTGGCCTCAGTTATAAAAAAGCAGATGCCGAAATGCGCGGAAAATTTAGTTTAGATGATTTGTCTAAAACTAGCGTATTACACCAAGCTAAAGATGAAGGTATAGAAAGTTTATTCTTAATCTCTACTTGTAATCGAACTGAAATTTACGGTTTTGCACAGCATCCCTTTCAACTTATAAAACTACTTTGCGACAATAGTCAGGGAACTGTTGAAGATTTTCAAAATGTAGCTTATATATATAAAAACAGAGAGGCAATTCAACATCTATTTAAAGTTGGAACTGGTTTAGATAGTCAAATTTTAGGTGATTTCGAAATTATCTCTCAAATTAAACAAGGTTTCGTCGAAAGTAAAAAATTAAATTTAGCAAATGCTTACTTAGAAAGACTTACAAATGCTGTAATTCAAGCTAGTAAGAGAGTTAAAAATGAAACCGAACTTAGCTCTGGAGCAACATCAGTTTCTTTTGCAGCTGTTCAGTACATAATGAATAATGTTGAAAATATTGGCAATAAAAACATTCTACTTTTTGGAATTGGAAAAATAGGACGAAATACTTGTGAAAATTTGGTAAAACACACCAAAAACGAACATATCGTATTAATAAATCGTACTAAAGAAAAAGCTGAAAAAATTGCTGGAAAGTTTAATGTAATCGTAAAGGATTACACAAACTTACAAGAAGAAATACATAAAGCCGATGTGCTTATTGTTGCTACGGGTGCTCAAAATCCAACTGTAGATGCATCTGTTTTAAATTTAAAAAAACCATTATTAATTTTAGATTTATCGATTCCTAAAAATGTAAATGAAAATGTAAAATCTATTGAAGGTGTTACATTGTTACATATGGATCATTTATCTCAAATTACAGATGATACATTAGAAAAAAGAAAACAATATATTCCACAAGCAGAAGAAATAATTGAAGAAATAATTGAAGAATTTTCATCGTGGTCAAAAGCGAGAAAATTTGCTCCAACAATACATTCTTTAAAAGAAAAATTAGCTTCTATAAAACAAGCTGAATTAAATTATCAAAGAAAAAAACTCGAAAACTTTAACGAGGAACAAGCTGAAATTATTAGTAACCGAATTATCCAAAAAATTACTACTCATTTTGCAAATCATTTAAAGCAAGAAAACACTTCTGTAGATGAAAGTATTGAATGGATTGAGAAAGTATTTCAGTTAAACGACTAAGATTTTGAAAACTATACGAATAGGTACTCGCGATAGCGAACTAGCACTTTGGCAAGCAACAACCGTTGAGAAAAAATTAAACGATTTAGGCTATAAAACTGAAATAATTGCAGTAAAATCAACAGGCGATTTAATTTTAGACAAACCTTTATATGAATTAGGAATCACTGGCATTTTTACTAAAACATTAGATATTGCCATGATAAAAGGAGAAATCGACATTGCGGTTCATTCCATGAAAGATGTCCCTACACTACTTCCAAAAGGAATAAAACAAACAGCAGTTTTAGAACGCGCAAATGTCTTTGATATTTTAGTTCATAAAGGAAATCTTGATTTTTTAAACACCCAAGGAACTATAGCAACTGGAAGTTTAAGAAGAAAAGCGCAGTGGTTACACAAATTTCCAAATCATATAGTTGAAGATTTAAGAGGAAATGTGAATACTCGACTTCAAAAATTAAAAGATAACAATTGGAACGGAGCTGTTTTTGCAGCGGCTGGTTTAGAAAGAATCAATTTAAAACCCGATACTTTTATTAATTTAGATTGGATGATTCCTGCTCCAGCACAAGGAGCTATGCTAGTTGTTACCATGGAAGGAGATGCTTTTTGTGATGAAGCAATTTCTAAGCTTAATCATTATGAAACCGAAGTTTGTACTACCATTGAACGTCAGTTTTTAAGAACTTTAGAAGGTGGTTGTACAGCTCCAATTGGCGCATTAGCTCAAATAGTTAACAACGAAATTCAATTTGAAGGTGTACTATTTTCATTAGACGGAAAACAAAATTATCGTATCAAAAAAAGTTGTACTTTTGATACTTATAAATCTTTTGGTGAAAAATGCGCAAATGAAATATTGAAAAATGGAGGTGCACTACTAATGGAGGAAATTCGCAAAACACTAAAGGTGAAGTAATTTACTTATAATGGAAAGAGAATCCTTACTCAATTATATTATTCGGTTTTTTGACTTAATCGTTTTACTATTTATAGTTTTTGATTTTGGTTACGATTTTCAAGAAAACTTCAATACACCACATGTAATTGGATTAGTGTTTTTAACATTAGGTCTACTTGGTTTTAATACTTTTAAATTTTTTAAATACAAATACAAAAGTAACCGAAAAGTAGCTTTTGTTAATATGGTTATTTTAACCTCGTTACTTTTTTTATCAGGGTTTACAGCGGTCTTAAATAGCGATTTTAGTGGCGCCTATATTCTTCAAAAAATAAAACCCATTTTAGAAGGTGGACTAATTTTTTACTTTTTATTAAGACTTTTAGTATTAGTTCGTCATATTTATGATATCTATTTTAACCCTGCAATTGTATTCGTAGGAAGTTTTATAATACTAGCACTTACAGGAGCATTTTTACTAATGTTACCCAGTGCTACTACGCATGGTATTTCATTTACAAATGCATTATTTACCGCTACTAGTGCTGTTTGTGTAACTGGATTAGCTGTAGTAGATACTGCAAACGACTTTACTTTTGTAGGTCAGTCTATTATATTAGTAATGATACAATTAGGAGGAATTGGAATTTTAACATTCACTTCTTTCTTCGCATTTTTCTTTAGAGGTAGTTCAAGCTTTAAAGAAGGATTAAACACTCGCGATTTCATTGCTCATGAAGGATTAAAAGATGTCTTTAGAGCCGCATTAAATGTTGTTATTTTTACTTTAAGTGTCGAAATTGTAGGCGCAATTTTTATCTACACATCAATACTTGATGTTGATGCAATAACAAACAAAGCTTATTTTTCAATTTTCCATTCTGTTTCAGCATTTTGTAATGCTGGGTTCTCTATTCTTTCTTCTGGCTTATATGATGAAAGTATTAGATTCCATTATTATTTCCAATGGATTATTATGACCTTAATTATTTTTGGTGGTTTAGGTCATAACATTGTATTTAATTTCTATCAATACATAAAAACATATTTCACAGAGTTTTGCGACAGTAAACTTATTCATAAAGACATTAGAATTATCACGCTTAACACTAAAATTGTAATTTATACAACATTAATTTTATTAATTGGCGGTTGGATATTTTTATATATTTCGGAATATAACAATACGTTAATGATACATAAAACGTTTTTTGGAAAACTTACAAATGCTGCATTTAACTCTGTTACACCAAGGACTGCTGGATTTAATGTAATTGATTTTACACAAATGACATTACCATCATTATTATTCATAATATTTTTAATGTGGATTGGTGCTTCGCCTGCGTCAACTGGTGGTGGTATTAAAACAAGTACCTTTGCAATTGCAACGCTAAATATTATTATGATTGCAAGAGGGAAAAGTAGAATTCAATTACTAGGTAGAAGAATTACTGCCGAATCTACTTTACGTGCATTTGCAATTTTATGTATTTCATTAATTGTTATAGGTGTTGCTATTATGGCGCTTCTTATTTTTGAACCAAAAGGAACGCCATTAATCACAGTAGCTTTCGAATGTTTTTCTGCATATAGTACCGTAGGTTTAAGTTTAAATTTTACACCTACATTAACCGAACCTAGCAAATATGTACTTATTGCAGTAATGTTTATTGGAAGAATTGGTATGCTCAACTTAATGATTGGTTTATTACGACAAATGAACCATCAGTTTTACGAGTATCCAAAAGAAAATATATTGATTAACTAATTACATTATATATGAAAATCATTGTTTTTGGATTGGGAAATTTCGGAATGTCGCTTTCATTAAGTTTGACAGAAACCGGAAATGAGGTGATTGGAATTGACAAAAACATGGAAAAAGTAAATCTGGTTAAAGATAAAATTTCCCATGCTATTTGTATGGATTCAACAAATGAATTGGCCTATGAAGCGGTTCCTTTAAAAGATGCCGACAAAGTAGTTGTTGCTATTGGTGAAAACGAAGGTGCTGCTATTATTACAACAGCTATCATTAAAAAGTTAAGCGACGTAAAAATTATCAGTCGTGCCCTATCGCCTATTCACGATACGGTATTAGAAGCTATGGGAATTCAAAGTATAATTCATCCTGAGCAGGAATCAGCAGATCGTTTAACCAAACAAATAAACTTTAAATCGACACTAGAAAACTATCAGTTAGACGACAATTTTACGATTTCGGAAGTATTGGCAAAACCAGAGTTTTTTGGTAAAAATTTACAAGAATTAGATTCCATAGATAAATATCATTTAACCTTAATTACCATTATTCGCAAACGTGAAAAACGCAACTTAATTGGTAAAAAAACAATTAAAAAAGAAAGTATTGGACGACCAATGCCTGATACAATAATTGAACAAGGTGATATTTTGGTTGTATATGGAAACAATAAAAATATTGAGTTCTATTGCCAAGATCAAGAAGAACATGAAATAAGAAAATAATGAAAAACATTCTTTCCACTAAAAAACTTTCAGAAAAACTTAAGGTTAAACTTGAAAACAAAGGTTTTTTGGTAATAGAAAAGAAATTCATTAAAACAAAAACATTAAAATTCTCAATAGAAAACCTTAACGAGAATTTAATTTTTACGAGTAAAAATGCTGTTAAAAGTGTTCTTCCTTTTAAAAATGAAATTATTAGTAGAAAAGTTTTTTGTGTAGGTAGTAAAACCAAAAAATTATTAGAAAAAAATGGTTTTGAAGTAATCACCTCTGCAGAAAACGCAAAAGACTTAGCAGAAAACATAAGTCAAAATTTTTCTTCTATGCGTTTTACGTTTTTTTGTGGTACAATTAGAAAAGCTACACTACCGCAAATACTAAAGAAGAACAACATAGAATTGAATGAAATAGTAGTTTACAAAACAGTTTTGAAACCACATAAAATAGAAACTAAAATAGACGGGATATTATTCTTTAGTCCTTCTGCTGTTGAAAGTTTTTTAAAAGAAAACAGACTAAACGATACCACGTGTTTTTGCATTGGTAACACTACTGCCGAGAGTTTAAAAAATAAAACAGATAAAATTATCGTCTCAAAAAAGGCTACAATTGAAGCCTTAATTAAAAAATGTATAAAATATTATAAAAAATAAAATGATACAAAACGATTTATTTCTAAAAGCCTTAAACAATGAAACTGTTGAACGTCCACCAGTTTGGATGATGCGTCAAGCAGGTAGATATTTGCCAGAATTTAGAGCATTACGCGAAAAATATGATTTCTTTACACGTTGTAAAACTCCAGAATTAGCTTCGGAAATTACAGTACAACCTGTTCGTATCGTAAAGCCCGATGCAGCTATTTTATTTTCAGATATTTTAGTAGTTCCTCAAGCAATGGGAATTGATGTAGAATTAGAAGATGGAATTGGACCAATTATCCCAAACCCAATTCGTTCATTAAAAGATGTAGAGCAAGTGCGCATTCCAGATATCAATGAAAGTTTAGGTTATGTAATGGATGCTATCGACATGACAAAAGAAATGTTGAACAACGAAGTGCCTTTAATTGGTTTCGCAGGTTCGCCTTGGACCATCTTTTGTTATACTGTGGAAGGAAAAGGTTCTAAAAGCTACGATAAGACCAAAGGGTTCTGCTTTTCAGAACCGGTTGCAGCACACTTATTATTGCAAAAAATAACCGATACAACAATTGCCTATTTAAAAGAAAAAGTGAAACACGGCGTAAATGCTGTACAAATTTTTGATTCTTGGGGCGGAATGTTATCACCAACAGACTATCAAGAATTTTCTTGGCAATATATTAACCAAATTGTAGAAGCATTAGCGCCAGAAACGAAAGTAATTGTTTTCGGAAAAGGATGTTGGTTTGCCTTAAACGACATGGCAAAATCAAAAGCTTCTGCATTAGGTGTAGATTGGACGTGTTCGCCTAAAAATGCACGTTATTTAACAGGTGGAAAAATCACGTTACAAGGTAATTTCGACCCAAGTCGTTTGTTATCGCCAATTCCAACCATCAAGAAAATGGTTCACGAAATGATTGACGAATTTGGAAAAGATAACTACATCGTAAACCTTGGTCACGGTATTTTACCTAATATTCCTGTAGATCACGCTAAAGCGTTTATTGAAGCGGTGAAGGAGTATAAACAATAAGTAGTTCAATTGACAAAGCATAATATGGTTAAAAATAAAATAAACAGCATTCCATTATTTCTCTATTTAGTCTGGGTTTTATATTTATGCTTTTATTTTTATTTTAGGCTAGATAATTTTGAAAAAGAAACGCCTTGTGGAGCAGGTTATTTAATGCTAGCTATTCCTATTTTTTCAATAATGTTTAGTTTTTTAACTATAATAATTATGTCAATTTTAAATAAAATTAAAAAACTGCCATTTTATACTGATTTTAAAGTTTTAGGAATATTATTTCTAATAAATACAGTCATAACGATATTTCATTAATTTAAATAAATTAAGCTTATTGCTATCTGCTGAAAGCTTAAAGCAACGAAATGAAAAATAAATTTTACGCCTACATACAACAATTACAAGATCAAATCTGTAAAGGATTAGAAGACATTGATGGTAGCACCAAATTTCGTGAAGACATTTGGGAACGACCTGAAGGTGGCGGCGGTCGTACACGTGTTATCGAAAACGGAAGTGTTTTTGAAAAAGGTGGTGTAAACATTTCAGCCGTTCATGGGAAATTACCTGATACCATGCAAAAAATGTTTGGTGTGGGTGAAGCTGATTTCTTTGCTTGCGGATTGAGTTTGGTTATTCATCCTAAAAATCCAATGGTACCTACTGTCCATGCCAATTGGCGTTACTTTGAAATGTACAATGAAAAAGGTGAAATCATTAATCAATGGTTTGGTGGCGGACAAGATTTAACTCCGTATTATCTGTTTGTAGAAGATGCTCAACATTTTCATCAAACTTGTAAAATTGCTTGCGACAAACATAACCTTGAATTTTATCCGAACTATAAAAAGAAATGTGATGAGTATTTCTGGAATGCACATCGCAATGAAGCAAGAGGAATTGGCGGTTTGTTTTTCGATTATTTGAAAGAAACCGAAACCATGAAAATGGAAGATTGGTTCAACTTTGTAACTGAAGTTGGGAATTCGTTCTTGCAAGCGTATGTCCCAATTGTTGAAAAAAGAAAAGATTTACCTTATTCAGATGCGCAAAGAACTTGGCAAGAAATTCGCCGTGGTCGCTATGTAGAATTCAATTTGGTTCACGATAAAGGAACGCTTTTCGGACTAAAAACCAACGGAAGAATAGAAAGTATATTGATGAGTTTGCCACCACACGTCCAATGGGTATATGATCATCATCCTGAAGTAGGAAGTGAAGAAGAAAAATTAATTAAAATATTAGAAAACCCTATTGATTGGGTTTAATAGCAATTAGCTTTTAGCAATTAGCTCTTAAGAATGAAAGATTATAAAAATTTTACAGTTTGGCAAAAATCTCATCAATTAACTGTTGATGTTTACGCTACTTTACAAAGTTTTCCCAAAGAAGAAATGTTTGGATTAACGAGTCAAATGAAACGTTCCTCAAGTTCAATCCCAACAAATATAGCTGAAGGTTGTGGAAGAAACTCAGATAAAGATTTTGCAAGATTTTTAATTATTGCTTTTGGTTCAGCTAATGAATTGGAATATCAATTTATATTGAGTAGAGATTTAAAATTTATTGAAGCTGAAAAAGTCAATCAATTATTATTTCAAATAGAAGAAATTAAAAAAATGCTAAATAGCTTAATATTAAAACTTAAGAATTAAAAACAACTGAAAGCTAATTGCTAAAAGCTGACAGCTAAAAAAATAAAGAATATGTTCCCAATACACAGAGGTCGTCGTTTAAGAATAAACGAATCTATAAGAAGTTTAGTTCGCGAAACCAGCTTAAGTCCGGCTGATTTTATGTTTCCGATGTTTATAATGGAAGGAGAAAACACAAAAGTGGAAATCCTTTCTATGCCAGGAATTTTCCGTCGCACTTTAGATTTAACGGTGGAAGAAGTAAAAGAATTATTCGCTTTAGGAATTCGTGCCGTAAACATTTATGTAAAAGTTAGCGATGATTTAAAAGACAATACTGGAAAAGAAGCTTGGAACGACAATGGTTTGATGCAAAGAGCCATTCGTGCCATCAAAGCGGCTTGTCCAGAAATGATTGTAATGCCAGATGTGGCTTTAGACCCTTATTCGATTTATGGCCATGATGGAATTATTGAAAAAGGCGATGTAGCAAATGATGCCACCAATGATGCTTTAGTAAAAATGGCGGTTTCACATGCACAAGCTGGTGCCGATTTTGTTGCGCCAAGTGACATGATGGATGGTCGTGTGTTGCGTTTACGTCAAGGTTTAGATGCTGCTGGATTTCATAATGTTGGCATTATGAGTTATTCAGCTAAATATGCTTCGGCATTTTATGGTCCGTTTCGTGATGCTTTGGATTCGGCTCCAAAAGATGCTGATGTAGAAGTACCAAAAGACAAAAAAACGTATCAAATGGATTACGCCAACAGAATTGAAGCAGTAAAAGAAGCACTTTGGGATGTGGAAGAAGGCGCCGATATGGTCATGGTAAAACCGGGAATTGCTTATTTGGATATCGTTCGTGAAGTAAAAAATGCAGTAGATGTTCCAGTAACGGTTTTCCATGTTTCGGGAGAATATGCTATGATTAAAGCGGCTTCAGAAAGAGGTTGGTTAGATCACGATAAAATTATGATGGAACAATTAATGTGTATCAAGAGAGCAGGCGCTAGTTTGATTTCGACTTATTTTGCTAAAGAAGCTGCAATACTTCTAAACCAAAAATAATATTACTTAACTCTCTTATAAATGAAACCTACAAGTAAGTCTTGTAGGTTTTTTTATGAATGATAAGTTAAGTTATTTGAAATAATTTGAAAATTGAGTATTTTAGTCCATTGCAAATTCACCCTAAATGACACTCTTAATTTTATATGCCACAGTTTCAATTTTCTTCTCATTTTTATGCTCGATACTTGAAGCTGTTTTGTTAAGTGTTACACCAACTTTCTTAAATGTAAAAAAACAAGAAGGAAAAACTTTCGCCTTTCAACTAGAAGAGTTAAAATCAGATATTGACAAGCCTTTAATTACTATTTTAACACTAAATACTGTTGCACATACTGTTGGTGCAATTCTCGTTGGTGTTCAAGCCGAAAAAGTTTATGGAGATGGTAATAATGCTGTTGCAATAGTATCGGCAATAATGACGTTTTTAATTTTAATACTTTCAGAAATTATACCTAAAACTATTGGAGCAAAATTTTGGAAGCAATTGGCACCATTCACCACTAAAGCCTTACAAGTTTTAATTTTCCCATTAAAAATAACAGGAATCCTTTGGTCACTTCAACTTACTACAAAATTAATTGGTGGATCAGCTCACACAACTATGGTCAGTAAAGAAGATTTTAACACCATGGCAACAATTGCCGAAAAGGAAGGAATTTTTAAAACATCTGAATCTAAAATTTTAAAAAATTTATTGTCTTTAGATCAAGTTTTGGCAAAAGAAATTATGACACCAAGAACCGTTGTAAAAATTGCTGATGCTGATGCTTCAATTCAAGATTTCTACAGTGCAAATAAAAATATTCGTTACTCTAGAATTCCAATCTATTCAGAAAATCAAGACAACATTATAGGAATCGTTTTACGTACCGATATTCTAAATGCTATTATTACAGGAGCTGGGAAAGAAAAACTAAAAAGTATTAAAAGACCTGTTTTACTTTCAAAACGTTCACAACCAATACCTATTCTTTTTGAGCAACTCATTCAAACCAAAAATCATATGGCAATTATTATTGATGAATATGGTTCTTTTAATGGATTAGTTACACAAGAAGATGTTATTGAAACGCTTCTAGGACTTGAGATTATGGACGAAAGTGATTCTGTTGAAGATTTACAACAACTAGCTCGTAAAAATTGGGAAAAAAGAGCAAAAGGTTTAGGATATTCCAAAGACGAAGAATAAACCACTCGTTTTCACCTTTTTATTTGAGTTTTTCAAAAGAAAGTGTACATTTGTTTTAGAAATTTATACGCCAAATAATTATTACACGCCATGACACAGAACGATTTGTTCTTCACACTTGCTTTGTTACAAGTGGAAGGAATAGGTGATATTACTGCAAAAAAATTATTGCAAAACTTAGGTTCTGCAGAAGCAGTTTTTAAAGCAAAAAAAGCTTCATTAGCTAAAATTGATGGTATTGGTAAAAACACCATTCAAAATCTTAAGCAAACTTCTTCTTTTAAACTTGCCGAAGAAGAACTAAACTTTCTCGAAAGAGAAAAAATCACCTCACTTTACTTTCAAAATAGTGATTATCCCGAACGTTTAAAACATTGTTTTGATGCTCCTATTCTATTGTTTCAATCGGGAAATATCAATCTCAACAATTCTAAAATAATTAGTATTGTAGGTACTCGAAACATTACCACTTATGGAAATGAGTTTACCAAAAAATTTATTGAAGAATTAGCCCCATTAAACCCAATAATTATTAGCGGTTTTGCTTACGGAGTTGACATTGTTGCTCATCAAGCAGCTATGGATCATAATTTACAAACTATAGGTGTTTTAGCTCATGGTTTAAATCAAATATATCCTAAGAATCACAAAAAATATATGGCAAAAATGGAACAAAATGGTGGTTTTTTAACTGAATTTTGGTCGAATTCAAATCCGGATAGAGAAAATTTTGTGAAACGAAATAGAATTGTTGCCGGAATAAGTGAAGCAACAATTGTTATTGAAAGTGCCGAAAAAGGTGGTTCGCTCATAACAGCAAATATTGCAAACGATTATAATAGAGAAGTTTTTGCCGTACCTGGAAGAACAACAGATAAATACAGTCAAGGATGTCATAATTTAATTAAAACACAAAAAGCTCAATTAATTACTTCAGCTGCAGATTTAATCTATTTATTAAATTGGAAAGTTCGAAAAAAAGAAGAAAAAGTTATTCAAAAACAATTATTTGTATCACTTTCAGAAGAAGAACAAAAAATCTATAATTTCTTATTAAAAGGGAAAGAAATACTAGATATTATTTCAATAGAATGTAATATTCCTATTTTTAAACTTTCTGGTACATTATTAAACATGGAATTAAAAGGGGTTGTGAAACCTTTACCAGGAAAAATTTTTGAAGCCATATAAAATTTGGCTAACTTTAAAAAAAATATTGTTCAAATGTATACAATTCCTCAAATTGAGCGATTTAAACAGCAAGTTGCATCAAAATATAATCTTTACAATAGTGTTTTCATCACTTTACCCTTTGATAAAATTGATAACACCGGAGTATTGCTTCCGCTGTTCTCGAAAATTTGTGAAGACGGATTTAAAAATAATTTAAGTCCAAAGGAAATTGTTGCAGAATTTTTCTCTAAATATCTTGAAAACGCATCTGAAGAATTAAAAATTAGTTTATTCTTTCGTTTCATTCAATATGTAGAACGACAAGTTGTGCTTTTTGATGCTGTTGAAGATGCTGCTTTTTCTGTTATAAATAATTTAGAAGGAAGAGGTTCTTTAAGAGGAATTAAAGAAAATGCGGAACAAAAATTTCAGAAAGAAGAACTTGTTCACTTCTTAGAAAATTTTAGTGTAAAAACTGTTTTAACAGCACACCCAACACAGTTTTATCCAGGATCTGTTTTAGGAATTATTACCGATTTAACGGAAGCAATCAAGCAAAACAATTTGGTTCAAATTGAGCAATTATTAGCGCAATTAGGAAAAACTCCATTTATTAAAAAAGAAAAACCAACACCTTTTGATGAAGCTGTAAGTTTAATTTGGTTCTTAGAAAATGTATTCTATGAAACTGTTGGCGAAATGTTACAATACATTCAAAAGAATATTTCGAAAAATACAGCCTTAAAAAATGATATTTTTTCACTCGGCTTTTGGCCCGGTGGCGATAGAGATGGAAATCCTTTTGTAACAACTGAAATTACATTACAAGTTGGACAACGTTTACGTACTTCAATTTTAAAATGTTATTATTTAGACATCAGAAAATTAAAACGAAAATTAACTTTTGCTGAAGTTGACGTTTTAATTGCCGAATTAGAAAATAAATTATATCGTTCTGTCTTTTATTCTCAAGGAGAAATTTTCATCACGCAATCTGAATTTGAAAACTATTTACATCAAATAAAACAAATTCTAATTACAAAACATCAAGGTTTATATGTAGATGAAGTTGATGTTGTTTGGAACAAGTTTAACTCTTTTGGATTCCATTTTGCTTCACTCGATATTCGTCAAAATAGTAAAATTCACAAACAAGTTTTCGAGAATATTATAGAAAAAAACACTGATTTATTTGGTACCAATTTCAATGAATTATCTGAAGATGATAAGTTAAAAAAATTGGTAACTATAAAAGGAAATCTAAACGAAAATGATTTTGAAGATGAATTTACCAGAAGAACAATTACATCGATAAAAGCAATAAAAACCATTCAAGAAGAGAATGGTGAAAAAGGTTGCCATCGTTACATCATTAGTAATAATGAAAATGCACAAAATGTAATGGAAGCTTTTGCATTATTTGGTCTTTGTGGATGGGAAAATCCTACTGTTGATATTGTGCCACTATTTGAAAGCGTAAGCGATTTAGAAAATGCCGCTCAAGTAATGGAAAAACTTTATGTTTTACCAGAATATAGAAACCATTTAACTAGAAGAAAAAACAAACAAAACATTATGCTTGGTTTTTCTGATGGAACCAAAGATGGTGGCTATTTAATGGCAAACTGGGCAATTTATAAAGCTAAAGTTGCCTTAACCGAAATGTCTAGAAAATATGATATTGAAGTAATCTTTTTTGATGGTCGTGGTGGACCACCAGCTAGAGGAGGCGGAAAAACAAGTCAATTTTATGCTTCTTTAGGTCCAGAAATTGAGAACAAAGAAATTCAGTTAACTATTCAAGGTCAAACCATTAGTGCAAATTTTGGAACATTAGATTCTTGCCGCTTTAATTTAGAAAATTTATTGAGCGCTGGGGCAAACAACCAACTTTTTCATAAAAACGAAAACTTACTTTCTCAAAATGAAAAGGAAACCATGCAAGAGCTTTGTAACATTAGCTATCAAAAATATATAGATTTTAAAAATCATCCGAAGTTTGTTTCTTATTTGGAGGAAATGAGTACGCTAAATTATTATGCTAAAACCAATATTGGAAGCCGACCTTCGAAACGCAAACAATCAGAAAAATTAAATTTAGACGATTTAAGAGCTATTCCTTTTGTAGGTTCTTGGAGCCAATTAAAACAAAACGTTCCAGGTTTTTTTGGAGTTGGAACAGCTTTAGGATATTTTGAAAAAGCAAATCGATGGGAAGAAGTCACAACATTATACAACAACTCATTATTCTTTAAAACTTTAATCGAAAATAGTATGATGGCATTAAGTAAAACGTTTTTTCCTTTAACAGCTTACATGAAAAACGATCCCGAGTTTGGCGCATTTTGGCAAATTATTTTTGAAGAATATGAGAATACTTTACGTCTTTTATTAAAACTTACTGGATTTACAACTTTAATGGAAAATCAGCAAGCTGGGAAAGCTTCAATTGATTTAAGAGAAAAAATTGTTTTACCTTTATTAACAGTTCAACAATATGCATTAATGCACATTCGAGAATTAAAACAAGATCCTGAAAAAAATGCAAAAGCAATTGAAGTATATGAAAAAATAGTAACGCGATCGCTTTTTGGAAACATTAATGCAAGTAGAAATTCAGCATAATAAAAAAGGAACTCAATTGAGTTCCTTTATTTTAATATCCTAATTTCTCACGAACACGCTCTAAAACGCCATTTGCAATTTTACTTGCTTTTGAAGCACCTTCTTGAAGTAATTTATCTAGTTCTTCTAAATTATTCATGTAATAATTGTATGTTTCTCTTTCGGTTGCAAAACGTTCTAAAATCAATTCATATAAAGCTTGTTTTGCATGTCCGTAACCATAACCACCTGCTAAATAATTTGCTCTCATTTCTTCAACTTGAGAAGGCGAAGCTAATAATCTATACAATGCAAAGCAATTACAAGTATCTGGATTTTTGGGTTCTTCAAGTGGAGTACTATCTGTTTGAATGGCCAGTATTTGTTTACGTAAAGCTTTATCATCAACAAAAATATTAATGAAATTATTACGAGATTTACTCATTTTTTCACCATCGGTACCTGGAATAATC
>JAIXHM010000043.1 GCA_030145825.1 Flavobacterium sp. | reverse complement strand
AATAAGAAGTATTTGCCTTATACGTTATTACCAATCATTCTTTTTTTTCTATTTTTTGCTACAGGTAATTCATCCATTATTAAAAACAGTTTTGGTCGCGTTGTTCATTACGAAACAGCTTACAGTCCACCTGCGCCTTTTACCTTTTTTATTTTAAATAACGATTTAACTGTTCAACAAAATAAATCTTTTGTTCTTAAAGTTACTACTAAAGGAAATATTCAGCCGAATCAAATTAAAATTAATTTTGCTAACGAATCTTATTTTTTAGAAAATTTAGGTAAAGGTTTTTTTGAATATACTTTCGATAATGTTTCTGGTACGGTAAATTTTTCTCTAGAAGCTAATGATGTCGTTTCTCAAGATTATGAATTGAAAGTTATTAATGTTCCTACGATTTCTAATTTCGAAATGAAATTGGTTTATCCAAAGTATCTTGGTAAAGTAAATGAAGTAATAAAAGGAACTGGAAATGCTCAAGTTCCAGAGGGAACAAAAGTTTTTTGGTCAATTTCGGCACAATCTACTTCTAACATTAAATTTATAAGTAATATAACGGAAAATTTCTCGAATAATGATAATCAATTTTCGTTCGCTAAAACTATTGGTAACGATTTAGATTATGATATTGTAACTTCTAATAACGCGATTTCAAATTACGAAAAATTGAGTTATGCTATTACTACAGTTAAAGATCAATTTCCAACAATAAACGCTTCTTTTGCTCCAGATAGTTTAAAATTAAATAATAAAGTTATTATTGGTCAAGTTGCCGATGATTATGGTTTATCTAAATTACAAGTAGTTTACTACGATGTTAATGATAAAACTTCTTTAAAAAAAGGTGCTTTGCCTGTTAAAAAAGATTTAGTTGATCGTTTTGTGTATACTTTTCCAAATGGTTTAACTATTGAAGCTGGTAAACAATATGAATATTATTTTGAAGTATTTGATAATGACCAAGTTAATGGAAATAAATCATCAAAATCTTCTACTTTTCAGCATTATGAATTAACTTCTGATGAGAAAACTGAGAAAAACCTCCAAGACCAACAAGAAAATATTGATGCGCTTGAAAAATCTCTGAAAAATCAAGACAAACAACTTTCAGAATTAGATAAATTGCAAAAACTCAATAAAGAGAAATCTTCTTTAGATAATAAAGACCAAAAGAAAGTTCAAGATTTTATTGAGAAGCAAAAATTGCAAGATGAAATGATGAAAGAATTCTCTAAGAAACTAAATGAAAATTTAGAGGAGTTTAAACCTAATTCAAAAGAGAAAGAAGAGTTACAACGTAGGTTAGATGAATTTGAAAAAGAATCTGAAAAGAATGAAAAGCTTCTAAAAGAATTAGAAGAGTTATCTCAAAAACTTGAAAAAGATAAGTTATTCGATAAAGCAGATAAATTGAAACAAAAGGCAAAAACCCAGAAAATGAATTTAGAGCAGTTGGTTGAGTTAACGAAACGTTTTTATGTAGAACAAAAAGCTAATCAAATTGCAGATAAATTAGATAAACTTGGTGACAAGCAAAAAGATTTAGCGGATAAAAAAAATGATAATAATTCTAAAAACCAAGAAAAATTAACACAAGAGTTTGATGATTTAAAAAAAGAATTAGACGAATTATCGAAAGAGAATAACGAATTAAAAAAGCCATTAGATTTAGATAGAGATTCTAAACAAGAAGAAAGTATTTCTAAAGATCAAGAAAATGCTCAAGATAATCTAGAGAAAAATGACCAGCAAAATGCTGGTAAGTCTCAAAAGAAAGCTGGCGACAAAATGAAGCAAATGAGTCAGCAAATGTCAGCTGCTATGAGTGCTGGCGGAGCCGAATCTATGCAAGAAGATGCTAAACTTTTAAGACAAATTTTAGATAACTTACTTACCTTCTCTTTCGATCAAGAACAATTAATGAATATTGCAAAAAACAATTCTAAATCTTCTATTCAGTTAAATCAAATTTTAAAGAAACAACAAGAATTAAAAGTTCAGTTTAAGCATATCGATGATAGTTTATTTGCTGTTGCGCTACGTAACGCTCAAATATCAGAACTAGTTTTCAAAGAAGTGGGCGAAGTACATTATAATGTAGACAAGAGTTTAGAATCTTTTTCAGAAAGTTATTTTCCAAAAGGTGTTTCCCATCAACAATTTGCCTTTACTTCAGCTAATCGATTAGCTGATTTCTTAAGTAATATTCAGTCACAAATGATGATGCAAATGCAAGGAGCAGGTCAAGGTAAACCAAAACCTGGTCAAGGACAAGGTATGCAATTACCTGATATCATTAAAAAGCAAGGTGAACTAGGTGAGCAAATGAAAGAAGGAATGAAAGCAGGTCAACAGCCTGGACAAAAACCAGCTGACAAATCGGGCCAACAAAATAAAGGCAATCAAGGTTCAAGTTCTGGTGAAGATGGCGAAAATGGATCTGAAGGTAATGCTGGTAAAGTTTTAGATATTTTAAAACAACAAAAAGAATTGCGTGATGCTTTACAAAAGTCTTTAGAAAAAGAAGGTTTAGATGGTATAGGACAAAATGCTTTAAACCAAATGAAAGACATAGAAAAGCAATTAATTAATAAAGGTTTTAAAAATGAAACATTGAATAAAATGTTGAATTTAAAACATGAATTATTAAAATTAGAAAAAGCTATTCAGCAACAAGGTGAAGATAAAAAGCGTCAATCTGAAACCAATAAAGATAGTTTTAGCGGCTCAAAAAACACTATTCCGGAGTCATTAAAAGAATATTTGAATAGTGTTGAAATATTAAATAGACAAAGCTTACCTTTGCAGCCAAATTTCAATAGTAAAGTTCAAGAATATTTTAAGACCAATGATTAGTTTTAATTACGAAACAGATTTCGAATTAGAGAATGAAGAATTAATTTCTAATTGGATTGAACAAGTTGTTTTATCAGAGAATAAGTCACTTGGAGAAGTAAATTATATTTTCTGTGATGATGAATATTTACATAAAATTAATGTTGAATATTTAGATCACGATACATTAACTGATATTATTAGTTTCGATTATACTGAAGGAAATTTAGTACAAGGAGATATTTTTATTTCTGTAGAACGTGTTGCAGATAATGCTAAAGAGTTTAATACAATTTTTGAAGAAGAATTAAGAAGAGTTTTGGTTCATGGAGTTTTACATTACTGCGGCTACAAAGATAAATCAGATTCAGAAGAAGCTCTTATGAGAAGAAAAGAAGATGAAAAATTACAATTGTTCCACGTGAAACATTAAGCGTATTTCATTTTGATTTTGTTCCACGTGGAACAAAATCAAAAATTTTTAAAATTCAAGTTCCACGTGGAACATAATATAAAAATTAAAATTCATATTTTAAAGTGAGTTTATTTCAAGATCAATATGATGTAATTGTTGTAGGAGCTGGTCACGCAGGTTGTGAGGCTGCTGCTGCTGCTGCTAATATGGGTTGCTCTACCCTATTAGTTACAATGAATTTGCAAAACATTGCGCAAATGTCTTGTAATCCTGCTATGGGAGGAATTGCAAAAGGACAAATTGTACGTGAGATTGATGCATTAGGTGGTTACTCTGGAATTGTTTCTGATAAAACAGCAATTCAATTCAAAATGCTTAATGTTTCAAAAGGTCCAGCTATGTGGTCGCCACGTTGTCAAAGTGATCGTATGCGTTTTGCTGAAGAGTGGCGTTTGATGTTAGAGCAAACCCCAAATCTTGATTTCTATCAAGAAATGGTATCGGGTATTGTTACTAAGAATGGAAAATTAGTTGGTATCCGCACTTCATTAGGAATAGAAATAAAGGGTAAATCTGTTGTACTTACAAATGGTACTTTTTTAAACGGCCTTATTCATATTGGTGAAAAACAATTTGGCGGAGGTCGCGCCGGAGAAAGTGCTTCTTTCGGAATTACTGAAGACCTTATTAAATTAGGTTTCGAATCTGGTAGAATGAAAACAGGAACTCCTCCTCGTGTTGATGGTCGTTCTTTAGATTATTCTAAAATGATTGAACAACCTGGTGATGTTAATCCACAAAAGTTTTCATATTCTAATGTTACATCTCCTTTAAAAGAGCAACGTTCTTGTTGGATGACTTACACTTCTCCGGAAGTGCACGATTTATTACGTGAAGGTTTTGATCGTAGTCCAATGTTCAACGGAAGAATTAAAAGTTTAGGTCCAAGATATTGTCCATCGATCGAAGATAAAATTAATCGTTTTGCAGATAAAGATCGTCATCAATTATTTGTAGAGCCAGAAGGATGGAATACAGTTGAAGTGTATGTAAATGGTTTTTCTACTTCTCTACCAGAAGATGTTCAATTTAAAGCTTTGCGTTCTGTACCTGGATTTGAAAATGTAAAATTCTTTAGACCTGGTTATGCAATTGAATATGATTATTTCCCGCCTACACAGTTAAAACATACTTTAGAAACTAAATTAGTTGAAGGTTTATATTTTGCTGGACAAATTAATGGAACAACAGGTTATGAAGAAGCAGCTTCTCAAGGTTTAATGGCAGGAATAAATGCTGCGTTAAAAGTTAAAGGTGAAGAACCTTTGATTTTAAATCGTGATGAAGCTTATATTGGAGTTTTGGTAGATGACTTAATTACGAAAGGAACTGAAGAACCTTATCGTATGTTTACCTCTCGTGCAGAGTATAGAACTTTATTACGTCAAGATAATGCCGATTTAAGATTAACTCCAAAAGGGTATGCAATTGGTTTAGCTAAAGTTGATCGTTTAGAACGTGTAGAAGAAAAACTTGCTAAGTCGGAAGCATTTTTACAATTCTTCAAAGATACGAGTGTGAAGCCTGACGAGGCAAATCCTATTTTAGAAGAAAAGGGTTCTTCACCAATGTCGCAACCCGATAAAATGTTTAAGTTGTTTTCTCGTCCTCAATTAGAATTAGAAGATTTTGTGAAATTCGAAAAAGTTAAAAATTATATTGACGAATTTGAGTTGGATGAAGAAATTGTACAACAAGCAGAAATTCAAGTTAAATATTCAGGTTATATAGAAAAAGAAAAACTTCAAGCAGATAAGTTGAATCGTTTAGAATATGTAATTATCCCAGATAATTTTGACTTCGATAAAATAAAATCAATTTCTATTGAAGCAAAACAAAAGCTGAATAAAATTCGCCCTAAAACAATTGCACAGGCTTCACGTATTAGTGGAGTTTCTCCTAGTGATATTTCTGTGTTATTAATTTATATGGGAAGATAGGTTTTAGATAATAGAGAAAAGAATAAAGAGAAAAGAAATTGTTTCACGTGAAACATTGTAATTATTATTCTAAATTTTGTCACTTCGAGCGGAGTCGAGAAGTCACATAAAGAAACATAAAAATGAATTTCAAAGAAAACAATATATATATCAACGTTAAAGATTTTTCGGTTTCCGGAGAATCTTTTTCTTTGTTACAAAATGAAGAAGGAGAAATTTTAAAAACAACTCCTACTCCATCTTTAGAAAAATTGCCTTCATATTATGAAAGTGAAGATTATATTTCACATACAGATGGACAACGTTCTTTATTTGAAAAAATCTATCACATTGTAAAGCGAAATGCAATTCAGCAAAAAGTTAAACTAATTGGTAAGTTTTCTCAAAAAGGACAACTTTTAGATATTGGTGCTGGGACGGGAGATTTTTTAGTTGCTGCAAAAAACGAAGGTTGGCAAACTTTAGGAATCGAGCCGAATAACAATGCAAAAACCTTAGCAGAAAATAAAGGTGTAAATTTTGCTGATCAATTAGAAGTTATTTCTGATGATAGTTTTGACGTTATTACCATGTGGCATGTTTTAGAGCATGTTCGTAATTTAGATTATCAATTAGATCAATTAAAACGAATTTGTAAACCTGGAGGAATTGTAATTATTGCGGTTCCAAATTATAAATCTTTCGATGCGCAATATTATAAAGAATTTTGGGCTGCATATGATGTACCACGACATCTTTGGCATTTTTCTAAAAATGGAATCCAAAAATTATTCGCTCAACAAAATTTTCAATTAGTAAAAATGAAACCAATGTGGTTTGATAGTTTTTATGTGAGTCTACTTTCGGAAAAATATAAAAACGGCAAGATGAATTTTATTAAAGGATTTTTGATTGGATTTTATTCAAATTTGAGCGGAATTTTTAAAAATGAGTATTCTTCTCACATTTATGTATTCAAAAACGAGTAAAAAACCATATATTTTATCAAATTTTAATGATTTTTAAGTAAGTTAGTACTTATTATATACAATTTAAGAAAGTGTCTTAAATCGAATTTATGAAGGTCACTTTTTATAAATATTATCAATCAAAGTTGTTTTTATTTATAAATATTATTTATCGATAAAAAAAACCTGTTTTTATAACACGGAATTACTATTTTTACCAAAATTTTAAAAAACAAAATAGAAAGATAAAAATGAAGAAATCACTTTTAATTTTAGGTTTAGCATTAGCGTTATTTTCATGTAACAAAACAGAACAAAAAGAAAACTTTAAAACAGCTTACATAGATACATCGGTTTTATTAGAGAAATATGAAAAATTTAAAGATGAAGACGAGAAATTTAAAGTAAAATCTCAAGAAATGGGTCGCCCATTACAAGCTAAATTACAAGCTTTTCAAAGTGAAGCGAACAATTTCCAACGCAACGCTCAAATTAAAGGAATGGCTTGGGCACAACAAAAAGGAGCTGAGTTACAACAACGCGAACAACAATTAGCGGTAGAGCAAGATGCTTTATTACGTCAAATTCAAGTAGAAAGTGATAGTATTCGTACAGAGATTATCAAAAATTTGAAAGATTATATCAAATCTTACGGTAAAAAGCAAGGTTACGACTATATCTACGGAACGGGTGATGCAGCAACAGTACTTTACGCTAAAGATTCTTATGATATTACAAATGATGTTTTAAAATTATTGAACGACGAATTTAAATCTTCAACTGGTAAAACAGAAGAAAAAGCAGAAACTACTGAAACAAAAGAAGAAGAAAAGAAATAATTTTTTTATTGTAAATAAAATCTTTAAACTTTAACATTTTTTACAGAAAAACTGTACGGTAGTTTCGTTTACTTTACTTTACTTGCAAACGGTTAACCACTTATATTTAATTTATTAATTTAAAAACCGTTTTAAAAATGAAACAAAATATTACAACTTTTATTGTTATTCACTTTATAAACAAATTTTATGAAAACATTTAAACTATTAATTGCCATTGCATTATTATCTTTTGCTACTTCAAACGCCCAAATTACTAAAGGAAATTGGTTAGTTGGGGGAACTGGGAGTTTTTACAGCGCTCAATTGAAAGACGATAACAATAATACAAATAGTAATAGTATTGGACTTGAAATTAGACCGAATTTAGGATATTTTGTAATGGATAAATTTGCCATTGGTATAACTCCACTGATAGCTTATAATAAACCAGAAAATGGTAGTTCTGTGACAAGCTATGGAATAGGTCCATATGCAAGATATTATTTACTCAAATCTGATAAAAGAGTAAATGTTTTGACTCATGTCGGATATTCATTTTCAGGCAGTAATAATTCGAGTAGTAAAAGCACTGCGTTAGATTTTAAGGCTGGGCCAGTTGTTTATTTTAATAGTAGTGTTGCTTTCGAAATGACAATTAATTATAATATTAACAACCTAAATTCTTCTACAACTTATAATATATTAAGTTTAGGATTGGGTCTACAAATTCACTTAGAGAAATAAAAATCAAATAAATTATGAAAAAAATATTATTAACTATCCTCTTATACTTAACTTATTCAAGTATAAATGCCCAAATTACAACATCAATAAATTATGTTTTTCTTAATAATCAAACTAATATATCAAATTGTAACACATTAGATTTTGGGGCTACTCAAAATAACAGTTTAACTTTTTATTTTAAACTTTCAAGACCCTCAAGTTTGCCTTCTGGAACAGGGACATTAAGAATTATGTTAAAATACGATTCTACATCAAATCCTCAAGTGATTGGTGCTCCTCAAAATATTCAAGACTCTTTTTGGGGAGGTACAATTTATGAGTCAACAATAGGTGTCAATATTAGTGATTCTCAAGTTCAAGTTTCTGGTAGTACAATTTATTTAGAATTTGAAACATCTGGTAATATAAAAACTTTAAGCTGTCAATATCCAATAATTAAAACTCCACCACCTACATTTTCATTATCACCTACTGCGATAAGTATCCCTTGCGGTAATACAAGTACAAGAACTTTTACTATTACACCATCAAATATACCTAGTGGTGCAAATGTATCTTATAGTTGGAGCCATCCTGGCTGATCAATAGTTGGTTCAACTGCTACTTCGAGAATATTACAACCTAATTCTAGTACTTCGTTACCTTCAAATATTATTGTTACTCCTAGTATAAATGGAATCCCTCAAGCTACACTTACTTGTAGTGTAACAAGATCTTTGTATAATAGTGCTGCTTCAATTACAGGAGCTGGTAGCGTTTGCACGTCTTCCGATTATTCAATAACTGGGTTACAATCTGGCGAAACTGTTCAGTGGTCAGTTTCTAATAATTCAATAGCATCAATTAGCAACCCAACTGCTACTTCCGTTACTGTAAACAAAATTGGTAATGGTACAATTGATTTAATTGCAACAATTACTAATTCTTGTAATCAAACTACAACAAAATCGCTATTAATTAATATTGGTGCTCCTACTTTTTCAACTACAAATATGAGCGGCGATAATAATCCGTTAACAGGAGAAACTATTTGGTATTCTGTTCAAGCACCAACTGGCTATACAAACTTGCAATGGTATTTTGATTATGGTGGCGTAACAGGAACTTCTGTTAATGGCTGGCAAATATTACAAGGACAAGGTACAACGGCCATAGCAACTAAAGTAGGTAATCCAGGATTAACTTATGTGGTTTGTAAAGCATTTAATAATTGCTCTAATGCTATACAATATATACCTGTTCAAGTTAGAAGTGTAACAGACCCATGCGATACTTTTAAAATTAAGATTAAAAATCCAATTAAAGAATCTGATAATATTGTGGGGAAAATTATTCCACCACCTACTGATCCTTGCGATGATTTATATGCTAAATTAATAGATAAAAAAGAACCTAAAAAAATTCAAATATTTGATTTGTCGGGTAAAATTATTTTTTCTGGAGAATTTGTAGAAGACAAATTTGATTTGAAATTAGAAAAAATAACAAAAGGAACCTATTTTCTTAATATTATGTTACAAGATGGTAAAATACAAAATGAAACTATAATTGTAGAATAAGCACGTTATTTTAATTTTTATATATTAAAACCGCAATTTTTAGAATTTCTAAAAATTGCGGTTTTTGTTATAAAGCAGTAAACTTATCCTAATAAATAAACAGCTATTATTGCTGGAACAAAGTAAATAACAATAGTTCGAGCACCATCATAATCTTTAGCAATTCGCTGGCCAAAAAGTAACATTAATAAGGTTTTACAAGATAAAACAGCTCCATAAAAACCTATGGTAGATTCAGTTTTAGTTAATAACTCGATAATTCCGGCAACCGAAAACACACCAGAAACAATTTCCATAACTAATATTACAAACAATGCTAAAGGAACTTGGTTACCAAATAGAGTTCCTGAGAAATGCCCTTTTAACCATTCTACATTTCCTTTCCAGTCTTTAATTTTATCGTATCCCGATTGTAAAAATGTTATGGCCAACAATGCCAAAAGTAAAATAGGTGTTGCGTTTTGTACCATCATAGTTGTTCTTTTTTATGTATTAGTCGTGTTAATTTTATAGATAAATCTGTAAGTATAATCTTACTATTCCCGTTTCGCTCAATGTGATAAATAGCGTTTTCTAATTCTTTAAAAATTTCCCCAATGTTGCTTCCGTTAACAAATGGAGCAAACTTTTCTAATTCAAACTTAGGAACATTTGGTTCATAATATACCAATGATTTCGCTTGATAATTTGTCAATAATGCCTGTCTAAAAAAGTTAACACAATAATGAAGATATTGTTTTTGAACTTCTCTTCCTAAACCTGCAATAGTTTCACTCCAAACAATTAAATCTTGGATTGCAGCTGCATTTCCTTTTGCTTTAAAAGCACTTCTCACCCATTCAATAAACCATTGCTCAAAAGGGTAATCGTCGTTATCTTGTTTTAAAATATGTAAAGCTTTATTAAAGTTTCCTTCACTTTGATGTGCTATTTTTTGAGCAATTTTCAAGTCACAATTTTCACGTGAAATTAAACCTTCCGCAATTATATTTTCGGGCAAACCAATGAAATCTAGTACTTGACAACGCGAATAAATGGTTTGTAAAATATCTTCTAAATGTTCAGTAATTAGAATAAAAATAGTTTTTGCGGGCGGTTCTTCTAATAATTTTAAAAGTTTATTGGATGCTGCAGTATTCATTTTGTCAGCCATCCAAATGATCATTACCTTGTAGCCGCCTTCATAGGCTTTTAATGCAAGTGCTTTATTAATATCAGAGGCTTCTTCTACTCCAATTTGTCCTTGTTTTCGTTCTACCCCAATTTTTTTGTACCAATCGAACAAACTTCCGTAGGAATTTTCCAAAACAAATTCGCGCCATTCGTTAATATAGTTGGCACTTGTTGCTTTACTTTTAACACTTTCACTATTTGCTACAGGAAAAGCAAAATGTAAATCGGGATGTGATAAATGATTGAATTTCAAATTACATGCTTCAATCCCTGTATTATTTTCCGAAACATTTTGACATAAAATATATTGCGCATAAGCAATAGCCATAGGTAAAGTTCCACTTCCTTCAGGACCAACAAATAATTGGGCATGGGCAATTCTACCAGAATCTGCAGTTCTTTTTAAATGGTTTTTAATATGTTCTTGGCCTAAAATTTCAGAAAAAAGCATACAAATACTTTAAGATATTGAGCCGTAAAGATACACAAAGCGAATAAATGAACTTATAATTTTAATTACGAAATCGATACCGTTAAAATTTTAGTAAATATGATAGATGTTATAATATTTTTAACTTCAATATTTTATATTTGCATAGTATCAAATTTTATATTTTAATGAAAACACTTAACGACTTTAATTTTAATAACAAAAAAGCGCTTATTAGAGTAGATTTTAATGTTCCACTAGACGAAAATTTTAATGTTACAGATGCCACGCGTATCGAAGCAGCTAAACCCACAATCGATAAAATTTTAAACGATGGTGGAAGTGTTATTTTAATGAGTCATCTTGGGAGACCAAAAGGTGTTGAAGCAAAATATTCTTTACAACATATTGTAGCTAAAACAGAAGAAGTTTTAGGTAAAAAAGTACAATTTGTTGAAGATTGTATTGGTGAAAAAGTAGAAGAAGTAGCCAAAAATCTTAAAGCTGGTGAAGTATTGCTTTTAGAAAACTTACGTTTTTATGCCGAGGAGGAAAATGGAGATGTGGATTTCGCTGAAAAATTATCAAAATTAGGAGATGTTTATGTAAATGATGCATTTGGAACAGCTCATAGAGCACATGCTTCCACTACTATTGTTGCACAATTTTTTCCAAACGATAAGTGTTTCGGGTATTTATTAGCAAAAGAAATTGAAAGTATTAATAAAGTTTTAAGTGATTCTGAAAAACCAGTAACTGCAATTTTAGGTGGTAGTAAAGTTTCGTCTAAAATTACTATTATTGAAAATATTTTAGATAAAGTAAACCACATGATTATTGGAGGTGGAATGACATTTACCTTTATCAAGGCTTTAGGAGGAAAAATTGGCAATTCAATTTGTGAGGACGATAAATTAGAATTAGCAATTGAAATTCTTAAAAAAGCGAAAGAAAAAGGAGTACAAATTCACTTACCAGTAGACGTCATTGCTGCCGATGCTTTTGCAAACAATGCAAACACTCAAATTGTAGATGTTAATCAAATTCCTGATGGTTGGCAAGGTTTAGATGCTGGTCCAAAATCATTAGAAATTTTTAGAAGGCTAATTTTAGATTCTAAAACTATTTTATGGAATGGGCCTGTAGGTGTTTTTGAAATGGAATCTTTTGCAAAAGGAACTATTTCAATGGGCGAATTTATTGCTGAGTCAACTGCAAACGGAGCATTTTCATTAGTTGGTGGTGGCGACAGTGTTGCCGCAGTGAAACAATTTGGTTTCGAAGAAAAAATGAGTTACGTTTCTACTGGTGGTGGCGCCATGTTAGAAATGCTTGAAGGAAGAACGTTGCCAGGTATTGCAGCAATTTTAGATTAATTATAATAAAATCTCGAAAATCGAGTTATAACCAAATTGCCCCAAAAAAAATTATAACAAGATGAAAAACAAAATAATAGCAGCTTTATTAGGTATTTCTAGCGTAGTTTTTGCTCAAGAAGCAGAACAAGTAGATCCTAATTTAGCATTACCAAAACTTACATATCTTGATTCTTTAAAATCTACTTTTATAAATCATAATACAAGTAGTTGTATCGATGAAAGATGGATGGCAGAATTGAGTAATGAAGATATTTTTCAGGAAATGTTAACTGATGTTACTGAAACAAACATTGATTCTCTTGGAAATATTAATTATGATTTGTCGACCGACTTGTTAAAAAAGCGTTTGGTAAAATTAGATGCTCAATCTCCATTTAATATTGAGTATACACCTGCTTTAGAAAATGTTATTAAAGCTTTTTTAAAGAATAGAAAAGGTTCATTAGAACGATTAATGGCAATTTCTGAATATTATTTTCCTATGTTTGAAGAGCATTTAGCGAAATACAATGTTCCTTTAGAAATTAAATATTTAGCTATTGTAGAATCGGCATTAAATCCTAAAGCAAGATCTCGTGTAGGTGCAACAGGTTTGTGGCAGTTTATGTATCCAACGGGAAAACAATATAATCTTGAAGTAAATTCTTATGTAGATGAACGTTATGATCCGTTAAAAGCAACCGAAGCGGCTTGTCAATATTTATCAAACTTGTACGGAATCTTTGGCGATTGGAGTTTGGTTTTGGCTTCTTATAATGCTGGACCTGGAAATGTCTCTAAAGCAATTCGTCGATCTGGCGGAAGTCAAAATTATTGGAACATTCGTAGAAATCTTCCACGTGAAACAGCAAATTATGTTCCAGCTTTCTTAGCAACTATGTATATTTTCGAGTATAAAAAAGAACATGGTTTACAACCAAAAAAAGCAACTGCTTCTTATTTCGAAACCGATACTATTGCCGTAAAGAGAGAATTGACTTTTAAACAAATATCGGAACTATTAGATATTTCAGAAGAACAAATAGAATTTTTAAATCCTATTTATAAGTTAAATGTAATTCCTTTTGTAGAAGGAAAACAGCATTATATTCGTTTACCAAAAAATAAGCTGGGTTTATTTTTATCAAATGAAGAAAAGGTTTATGCCTATGCAGATTATCAAAATTCTTTAAAAGAGAAAATAAGTGTAGCAAATACATCAGTTGCTGATAATACCACTTTAAGTAGTAAATCTGGAGTTCACTATCATAAAATTAAGCGTGGAGAAAGTATCGGATTAATTGCAGACAAGTACAATGTTTCGGTTTCTGAATTAAAAAGATGGAACAAATTACGTTCTAATACTATACAAGCTGGAAAAACTTTGAAAATTTATTCTGATGTAAAAACAGCATCGGTAACTACACAAAAAGCTAGTGCTGGTGGGTATTACACTGTACAACCTGGAGATTCTTTGTTCTCTATTGCAAGAAAATATCCTGGAATTTCTGCTGATGATTTAAAAAAATGGAACGATATTAGCGGTGATAATATTCAACCTGGTATGAAATTAAAAACCAATGGATAAATCATTCGTAATTATGAAAAAAATTTTAGTAGTTCTTTTTAGTATTGTGAGTTTAATTTCTTGTCAAGATTCAGACAAGGAAAAGAAAGCCATTTTAAGTGAATCGAATGGTAAAATAAACAATATCTCTATTTTTATAGATGAAAACCTTTGGAACGGAGAAATTGGCGATTCAATTCGAAAAAAATTCGCTGCTCCAGTTGATGGTTTACCACAAGAAGAACCGCTTTTTAACTTAAATCAATATCCTACAAAAATTTTTGACGGCATTGCTCAAAAAAGTCGAAACATTATTTATGTTCAAAAAGGACAGCAATTTGGTTTCAGCGAAAAAGTTGATCAATATGCAAAACCGCAAAAAGTATTTTATGTTTTAGGAAAAACAAACGATGAGATTATAAAAATCTTAGAAGAAAAATCGGCTAATATTATTAAATCTATCAAAGCATCTGAAATTGTTGAAAACCAAGTTCGTTTAAAGAAAGCACTTGTAAGCGACCAAAAAGTAAGAGAAAAATTTGGAATAGGTTTAACAATTGGTTACGGTTATAAATACGACATGGTAAAAGATAATTTTCTATGGATTAGAAAAGAGTTTTCTACTGGTTATAACAGTATTTTAGTGTATCAAGTTCCAATTGATGTTATTGAAAATGATAAAGAAGTTATTGAAAATGTTATTTCGATGCGAGATTCTATTGGTAAATTAAACATTCACGGTGTGCTGCCCAATACTTGGATGATTACAGAAGATGCGTATTCACCTTACATTTTTGATACTACAATTCAAGGAAGAAAAACATACGAAACTAAAGGAACTTGGGAATTAAAGAATGATTACATGGCGGGACCTTTTATTAATTACGCTATTAAAGACGAAAAAAATAATCGTTATTTAATTTTAGAAGGGTTTACATATAATCCTTCAAAATCTAAGAGAGATTTGGTTTTTGAACTAGAATCAATTATAAAGTCGATTAAATTTTTAAAATAAAACTTAAAATTCCCTTGAAAAAGGGAATTTCTTTTTTCTATGGAATTAAAATTCGAAATAAAGCGATTTAACGAACTTTCTACAGTTGAATTGTATAATTTACTACAATTGCGATCTGAAGTGTTTGTAGTGGAGCAAAACTGCGTTTATCAAGATATTGATGGTAAAGACGAAAAGGCTTTACACGTTCTAGGATATTATCAAGGCAATTTAGCCGCATATGCGCGTTTATTTGACAAAGGTTATTATTTTGATGAAACTTCAATAGGAAGAGTTGTTGTGAGTCCGAAATATCGAGATAAAAAATTTGGACATGACCTAATGAAAACTGCTATCGAAGCTATTTCTAAATTTTACAACGAAAAAGAAATTACCATTTCAGCTCAAGAATATTTACAGAAATTTTATGAATCGCATGGTTTTGTAAAAATTAGCGAAATGTATTTAGAAGATGATATTCCGCATATTAGAATGCAAAGAAATTAGTCTACTTTGAGAGATAAGTCGACATTTTCAATTGCAACAAGTTTATGTGTAGAAATGTTTTTTTTGTGTTTAATAGTTGCTTCAACAACTAAGCCTTTTATATCAGCAAACAACTCTTCATTTAGTTCATTAGTGTGTAAACAACTCATTCTAAATAACCTAAACATATTGTTGTAATATGGTAAAACTTTTACTTGAATTTTTACATTTTCTTTTTTGTAATTTAACTCAAGATTATAAATTAAATAATTACCTTCTATACTTTCTAAAAAATAAGTTAGTCCTTTAATTTTTTTTTTCTTTTTATGGATTAATTTATAAGTTAGTTTGTATTTGTATGAATAAGCAATTTCATTATTTGGACCAACATATTCTATAGCTTTAAAAATATGAATATCATTTTTTTTATAATCTACGAGATATCCTAAATAATCACTTCCTATTTTTGAAATTTTGAAAAAATAAGAATCATCCTCTTTATTGGAATAATGAATAGATTCCATTTTCCCTTTTGGATATATGTTATCATACTTGGTAAGAAGATTAAATTTATAGTTTTGTCCAAAACTGATTAAAGGTAGAATAATAGTAAAGAGAAGAAGTTTTTTTAACATCATTTCAATAATTAAATTTTCGTAATAACGAGCTCTACTCTTCTGTCAAATTGAGAACCTTTTCCTAATGGTTGCGTGTTTCCGCAGGCTTTCGTTTTCATTCTTTCTTTTGCTACTTTACGATAGTAAAAGTATTTATACACGCGTTCTGCTCTGTTTTTAGATAATTCTCTTTTTTTGGTTTCTCTATCAAAAGCTTCTGTATGGTAAGGAGTACAACAAACATGCCCTTGAATTTCGAATTCGAGATTAGGAAACTTATTCAATTGTTTTGCTATAAATTCTAATTGTTTTTTTGCTTTAAAGGTTAGATTACTACTACCTCTTTCAAAAAGTACATCATCTAAATAAATTCGGTCGCCAACAATAGGATTTTTAGGAAGTTGTTCATATAATTGAGGAATACCTAAATGCGATACAACTACAGCTTTGTAGTTTACAACTACATCAACACGACGGTTTTTAGAGCGAACTTCAGGAACGTTGTCTAAGACATCTTCGTCAATTAAAATTCGTCCTTTTCCTTCAATGGTAATTATAATTTTATTTTTTATGCCTTTTTCAACAAGTTTATTTTTTACTGTTGTAGCCCTATTTGTAGATAATTTATAGTTGTAAGCATCTTTTCCTCTATCGTCGCAATAGCCAAAAATTTCAATGGTTTCAACTTTTGTTGTATCTAATTTTTTAACGAAATTAATTACAGCATCAGCTTGTTCTTGTTTTAAATCGTATTTGTCAAACTCAAAATATATGGAATGTATTTCTTCGTCTTGGGCTATTGAAAGCAAAGAAATTAAGAGAAATAAAAGTGAAAGTTTGAACTTCATTTGGATTACTTTAATAGATTACTATATTGAGAGTTGTTATTTAAAATTTCTTTGGCTTTAGCTATTTCGGTATTGTTTTTAGTATAGAAATTATACAAACCATCACGATATTGATTTCTGATTATTAATTCTTCTTCAATTTCTTTTAGAATTTCTTTTTTATATTTTACAATTTCATTTTCTTCACTTGCTTTTACTGCTTGTTCTAGCTGTTTATATTGTGCTAATATAACATCATCAATTTTATCTTTTTTTGCTTTTTCTAAGACGTTTTCTAAAGCTTGCTCTGTAGCAGTATTAAGTTTGTATTTATCTTGCTTTACAAAAGTTTTAAAAGCAGTAAAATCAATGTCGGAAACAGTTATGTTACTAGGTTTTTGATAATACAATTGGGTAGCAAAATCAAATATAGCATTGTTATCTACTAGGGCTTTAGTAATGATACTAGTTTTAGATTCTTCAAGTTCAATGTCGGGCTGAATACCACCACCGTCATAAACGGTTCTACCCGATTTTGTTTTAAAAGCATTAAACTCTTCTTTAGATTTTTTAATTGCTTTTCCATTCGCATCGCGTTTCGAATAATCGAGTGCTTGAATACATCTTCCCGAAGGTGTATAATAACGAGAAATAGTAACTTTTACTTGAGTTCCGTAAGATAAGTTTAATGGTCTTTGCACCAAACCTTTTCCAAAACTTCTACTACCTATTACTACTGCCCTATCTAAATCTTGCAATGCACCCGAAACAATTTCTGAAGCAGAAGCACTTTTGCCATCTACAATAACTGCTAACGGAATTTCTAAATCTATAGGTTCGTTTCTAGTTCTATACGTTTGATTATGTTTTTCATTTTTAGATTTAGTAGTTACAATTACTTCGTTTTTAGGCACGAAGAAATTACAAATATTGATAGCTTCATGTAATAAACCGCCGGGATTTCCTCTTAAATCTAAGATTATTTTTTGTGCTCCTTGGTTTTTTAAATCAAGCAAAGCCTCGCGCGTTTCTCTACTAGCCGTTTCAGTAAATTTGGTAAGCACAATATAACCAACAGCATTATCAAGTAATTTATAATAAGGAACTGCTTTAAGTTCTACTTCTTTAAGCGTAACTTTTGTAGTTAATTTTTTTCCTTGTCTTGTATATTGTACATTCACTGTTGAGTTTTTTGAACCTCTTAGAAGTTGAGAAGTGTCTTCTTTATATTCTTTTAAATTAATGTCATCTATTTGAAAAATTTCATCTCCAGCTTTTAATCCAGCCAAATCAGCTGCGAAACCTTTATAAACTTCTTTTAAAGTAATAATTCCGTCTTTTCGTTGAATTAAAGCTCCAATTCCAGTATATTCTCCTGTATTATTAATTTTAAATCGAACGACATCTTGTTCATTAAAAAAAACAGTATACGGATCTAATTCAGATAGCATATTTTTTATAGCAACATCCATCAGTTCACCAGGATTGGTTTCATCTACATAGTTTTGGTTTACTGTTTTAAACATTGTAGTGAAGATTTCTATTTGCTTGGCAATTTCAAAAAAATCGTTTTTAAAGCTAGCACCAATAAATAAAAATGCAACTGCGAAAATTGTAATGATATAGTGTTTTTTAAATAGTCTCATTTGATGTAAATTTTCTTAACTCCTCAAGAATACGATATATAGAATGCTAATTTAAGTATAATTGACTTAAATTTTAA
>JAIXHM010000042.1 GCA_030145825.1 Flavobacterium sp. | reverse complement strand
TGGAGACGAAGATCTTCTTACAATGACATGTCCTGTGTTTACTGCTTTATTAATTTGACGTACTGCAGCACCATTTTCGATTGATAACAAACCAGTTCCATTTACAGTAACTTCATTACCAACAACTAAAGTATGTCCTGGGTTAAATACAACATTAGCACCAGAATTTACAACAACAGAACACGCTTCTAAATCAGCACTTGAAGAATAATTTCCGTTAAAAATCGCCACAACATTTTTCAATGGAACTCCGTTTGACCAAGTAGAACCATTCCAAGTAGTAGTAATCACCCCACAAGCATTTGGAACTTCTGTAATAGTTGTATCACTAGTACATACTTCTAAAACTAGAGAATTTAATGTTCCTGTATCACCTTGAAAATAATCAGCAGCTAAAAACTGCCAAGTCCCATTTGCTTGTTTCCCATTAAAAATATTAAAAGAAGATGAAGGCTGAAATGGTCCTGCCCCAATTACACTATTTGTATTCGTACCACAATTTATAGTATTTGTTGCTTGTGAGTCTAAATCGGTATTATTAAAGCCATTTCTATTTGAACAAACATTATCTATATATAATAATTGAGTTCCGTCAGGATGATTTAAAACTAAAGTAACATCTGACATATAAGTATGGGTCATATTTAAATCTAAAATATTTACATCTGAAATAGTACCTGTCATTGGAATATTTGCATTAAAACCAACAACCGTTCCATAACCACCGCTTGCTTGACCATCAGGAATTGCTAAATTTGGAGTAAATGAATATTGGTTACATGTAGTATTTGTAGTAACTGTATAACCAATTGCAAAATCATTTGAGTTTATTGCATAAAAATCGTTACCTGTAGGTTCTATTAATATACGACAATATGGCGCAGAAACATTTGGTATTGTAACTGTTTCAGTTCCATCATTAGATGTGTTTGCTGCTAACATAATTGGGAATGTTTCACCACCGTCTATAGATAATTTTATGTTAACATTAGCAGCGCCCGTCATAGTATTTGTACTATTAACAGACCAATTAATCGTTTGAATAGAGCCTTGAGTATAGCTTATACCAGAAGTATTTTGAGAGGTTACTAAAAAGGGGCCTTTTGTTCTATCAAAAGTAACTGCTAAATTAGCGCTTTTATTGTTCCCTCCTCCTGCTCGATTATCTCTTACGGTTAATCTAAAATTTAATGTTCTATTTGCACTAGCATTATTTGGAACAATTTCCCAAGTGTTTCCAGTAATACCATTTTTAACATGATCTTTTAATCTAGGAAAATATCTTGTGCCATTATTTGAAGGCATGAAAGATCTGAAATTAGGCCCATTTGTTTTAGTTTCACTAGGATAAGATGCTGCAGCACCTACTGTAGTAGCATCATCTACCTCTTCCCAACAATAGGAAAGCACGTCATTTGTATCTGCATCTGTAGCAGAACCTGTTAACTTGAATGCAGTACCACGTGGTAATGTTTTTGCTGCAGGTACAGTAACAACTGGCACCGAGTTACCTGTTGAGATTAATGTTGGACAAGATTTAGATTTTATATTTGTCGTTATCTGTTGAATAGATCCTGCGTGAAAAATTGGTATTGAGTGTGCAGCTACATCTGTAGCTCCCGTTATACCAGCATAACCCATTATAGTAACACCTGAACCTGGTTCCATGTTTACTGCATTATTTTCAGTGCTGAAGGAAAAAGTATGATTCCCTCCTAATTGATGTCCTATTTCATGTGCAACGTAATCTACATCAAAATTATCTCCTTCTGGTATACCATCCGCTGGCGAAGTAAAACCCTGACCTTTTGAATTATCTGTAGAACAAACACAACCAATACATCCAGCATTTCCACCTCCACCAGTAGCTCCAAATAAATGCCCTATGTCATAATTTGCATTACCAATAACCGACTGTAATGTACTTCCTAATTCTCCATTCCAAGCTCCTCCTGCACCAGTAGAAGCATCCGAATAAGGATCTGTACTAGCATTGTAATATATGACATTTGTTGTATTTGCAATTAACTGCATTGTACAGTTAAAATCCATTTCAAACAATGCATTTACTCTAGTATAAGTTGCGTTAAATGCAGCAAGTACTAAATTTACTTGTGCAGAACTTGTTGCCCCAAAATAATTTGCATATTCCCCTGTACATGATTGAGCCATTCTAAATCTTCTCAGCTGACTATCATCTGCATCTCTTTGTGTTTCAAAATTATTCCCTTGAATGTTTACTCCAAACTCTTTTACAGCTTCTTCAGTGGTTGTACAATTAAAAGCCTCGTTAGGTTTACGTGCATAAACTCTGTCATAAACAACAACAGTTTTATAATCTAAAGAATAAGCATCTACTATATATGTAGATCCATCGTTATTTCTTACTATAGAACTAAAACCATTATAAGGGGATATGCTAAATCTTATAACTGCCCCTGAATTATCTACTGCATTACCTGCAAATGATCTAATATCAGGAAATTTATCTTGTAAAAGATCTTCAAAATTTGAAGCCTCAATAACTCTGTAATCAGTGAGAGTTCCATCAGGATTTGGGACTGAAACAATTACATTTGATTGACCAAAAAATTCCCCTCTTTTTGGAACATTTATTAATCTACTTTTGAATTTTGAATAATCAAACTCAAAAAGTTTATAATCCGAAGGCATATTCGATTTTCTAACACCTTCCGAAATTCCGAATCTTGGTTTTTCCAATTGTTTCCAAGCATTTCCTGTTTGAGAAAAGGAAACCAAAAAACCAAAAAAAGCTACTAAGCTAAGTAGTGTTTTTTTCATTATGAATAATTTGCAGTTAATAACATTACTATATTGAAAAGCAAATTTAAAAAATTTGTTTAAAAAACAGTCAAAGTGTGAAAAAAATCGATGAAATGCAAAAAAGGCTAGTGAATATTTACTAGCCTTTTGTTTTTTTATTAAAATGATGATTATTAATAAATATTTTTACAATATCTTAATTAAAATATTACTTTTCTTTCAATAATAGTCCCATTTTCTAATAGTATTCTTACAATTAGAACTTGGTTTCCTTTCACCAAACTTGAAACAAAATTTGTAGTAGTATTTAATTTTTTATCTTCTAATATTTGTCCAATTACGTTATATATTGTAACCTCTTTAATGTTCAACTTATTTGAAGTTACATTTAAAGTTTCGTTACTGTATACTAGAATATCGTTATTATTTGTATCGAAATCTTCATTTGACAATGTTTCAGTTGTATATCTTAAAACAAATCTATCTTTAAATTCACCTGAAGCTATTGAAAAAGTGTAAGGCGACGTTCTTAAATCATGAATAATATTCAATTGTGTATCCTCTAAATAAATTGCTTGATTTTGTGTGAATAATCCATCAGTTGCTCCAATTCCAATAGAGTAATTTCCTGCTGTTGTAATGTTAACCGCAATTTGTACTTTATCGGTATTATCAAATGGTAAAGCTCTACCTTGAATAGTCATTCTTTCGTTATCTAGAACCGAATAAATATTCATAACATTCGCTAAAACATTGGTAACAGCATCATAAACTCTATCTTTTTGATATGTTGCACCAGTAACATAACCTACAAGTGTTCTAGCCGATTGATTGTTACTATTTATAATATCTAACCAAATTCTATTTTTCTCTTCTCCATTTGTATCTAATGCATCTCGAGTACTAGAGTTTGAAGTTCTGTAAAATTGTTCGTTGTTATAGGTTCTGCTACGCATAGCATTATTAAATGTAACAGTACTTGTTGCGGCTGGTCCGTCTAACATACTAATCATAAAACTTTGTCCTCCAGCAATAAAACCATTGAATCCTGCAGGGCCTTCTAAAGTACCTGTTCCATTGTAAACAATATAATCATTTGGTGTATAATTGTATACATAACTATCGTAGAAAGGATCTGATATAGATGTTGATGGATTTGTTCCATGTGTCCAAATTCTTACAGCTCCTTCAATATTAGTATTTAAAGTAATAAAATCTAAAGCTCTAATTGCAGATGGATATGGATTCCCTACCAAATTCCAGTTGTCGTCTTTATTAGTAATTGTAGTACCATTAGTACCCGCAAAATCTGGACCTGTATTATTAGCTCTGGCAATTGTAGGCTGAACCACTCCATTTCGTGCTACACCAGCAAAAGTTCTCGAAAAAACATCTCGCATAATATATCCTACTCCTGAAGCCATTGGTGTGTTTCTAGATAAAATCCAATTACCCCAACCACCATTTGGATTAGCAACAGTAGGATTCCAACTGTAAATATATCCAGATGCAGGTGTATTTGCTCCATCGACAGGAGATGACCAATATACATAATCAAATGTAGTTCCTGTAGTAATTCGCTCGTATCTTATATTACCTGTGTTTACTCCTGCATCGTCAATTTGAATCAATGAACCATCGTCCCAAACTTTAAAAATACCGTTTACTGTTAAATCGTTTTGAATTTCAACATAATTGTTTGCTCTTACATCTACCCTATAAGTAGCATTAACTACTAAACTACAACATGAAAAATCTCCGTGTAAAGCGGTATCATAATTTCCGTCTATAATTGCTAACATTGTTAAATCTGGAACGCCGTTTGACCAAGTTGTTCCATTCCAAATAGTCGCACCGTCTTTTATAATAGCTGCTTCTGTAGCTGTATAACAAGTAGCATCGTTTTCTCTAATTTGACAATAATATTGGTAATTATTTAATCCACTTGTCGAAGAAATATTTAATGCTGCTGAAGTTGCACCACTGTAAACTCCTCCATTTGTAATTGCTGTCCAACCAGCATTTCCTGGCACATTAACATACCATTGATATGCTAAACCATTACCACCTGCAACACCTTCAGTTCCTGCTACAGTTAACGTAGCCGTTGAAGAAGTACAACTAGCATTTACATCCACAGGATTAAGCGTTACTGATGGACTATTTCCATTACCTGAAGGAAGAACTAACCCTGCGCTTGGCCAACATTGACCAGCAGCTAATGGCGTGATACTCCAATCTGCAGCAACATAAGAAGTTCTTGCACTTAAAGCACCTGTATTTCTAACCATATAATAACCTTTATTGTAATAAGTATGCACATCATCAATTACAACTGTACCTGCTGCATTTCTTAATTGAATTTGGTCGTCACCATTAAAACCATTATCGATAGTTCCATTTGTACCTACTGGGCCACAACCTGCAGTATTAACTCTTATAACTCCTAAAGCCCCTGGAGCAATTGTCCCTGTTAAATTAGCATAATCAATTTCATTACCATCTCCATAATTAGATGTTCTCCAAAGAGTATAATCTACCATATCAACTGTTGAAGCTGTTCCATTATAAATAGTTATAAAACCTCCGTCGCCTGTATATTCGTCATGCAAATCATAAATAATTAAATCAGTAGTGGTTGCAATTCCTTCACATGAAGAATTATCTTCTGCAATAAGGGTAAATGAAGAATACAATAAATCACAACCTCCAGCATCTTGTATCACAATATTACCTGAAGCTGTAATAGCTGGAACAATTGCTTCAATTACCGTATTAGAAACTATTGTAAAACTTGCCGACACACCACTAAATGAAACAGAAGTTGCAGTCGTAAAACCACTACCATTTATAGTAACAACAGTTCCTACAGGACCAGAAGTAGGCGTTATTGAACTTACTGAAGTTGTTGGTGTACAAACTGTCGACACTGCAACAATATCAAAAGTATATGGATTTTCATCTGCATCGTTATTTGCAATGTTAATTGTTGCATTACTTGTACCAGCAACTGAAGGGCTAAAAGTAACTTCAAAAGTTGTTGATCCACCAGCGGCAACCGTTGAACTAGGACTTACTGAAATATAAAAATCTGCAGCATTTACACCTGAAATAGTAATACTAGAAATATCTAAAGGATCTGTACCTGTATTGTAAATCGTAAAAGTATGCGAAACATCAACACCTACGAGTGTTGAACCAAAATTTGTATCATCAGTCACAGATGGTGTTGTATCTCCATCAACAATTGAAACACCATTTCCATGAACATCGATTTCAACGTCTAAAGGCGCTCCACACATTACATAAACATCATCGAAAGATAAATTACCTGCACTTCTCGTATAAGTAAATCGGAATTGTGTAATTCCATTTGGTAATGCAGGAGTTGTGCTGGAATTATAAGTATAAGTTGTACCTGTAGTTGGTAAATTACTAATATTATCAATTGTTATCCAAGAACCATTAAATCCTTCAATTAATAAAGAAGATGAAGCATTTGTTCCTTGACCTTTAATCCAAAAAGATAATTCTGTTGCGTTTGTAAAAGTAGATGTAGTTATCGCATCACCTGTTGCATTCATTTGTAATGATGGTGAAGAATTACCAAAATTCCCCGCTGATGTATAAGTACCTCCGATTGAATTAAACGTCCAACCCGATGGTGCTGAAGTTCCAGCATCGAAACCTTCATTGATACATGGTCCTGTAGCAATCGTTATCACTAAAGTTTGCGTATCGGTTCCATAAGCATTTGTAGCCGATATTGTTACATTATATGTACCCGAAACGGTTGGTGTGCCCGTAATTTGCCCTGTAGCTGTATTAATTGACAAACCTGCTGGCAAACCTGTTGCATTATAACTTGTTGGTGAATTAGTTGCTACTATATTATACGTAAAAGCAGTACCTTGCGTAGCCGAAGCGGTTAACAAACTTGTAATTACTGGCGCACTCATTCCATTACCCTGAATAGCAAAGGTATATGGATTTTCATTAGAATCGTTATTTGCGATACTAACTGTTGCTGTTTTTAAACCATCTGCAGATGGATCAAAAGTTATTTGAAAAGTTGTATTACTAGAAGCAGCAATACTATTTGAAGGAACTGTCGTAACAGTAAAATCTGCAGCATTTGCACCGGAAATAGTTACATAAGGACTTGCTCCTGTTAAATTTAAATTAGCCGTTCCTAAATTCTCTATTGTAAAAGTTCTTACAACTGTTCCTCCTGCTGTAGCAGTTGTACCAAAATCAGTAAAATCTGTTAATGATGGAGTAACGTCTCCAGAAGAAATTGAATTCCCATTTCCAACCAAATTAATTTCTGGTGCTGAACCTCCATTAGCATAAATAGAAAAATTATCTGCCGCCATTGCATCATCAGATCCAGAAGCATTAAAATCATTCCATCTTATCCAAAAAGTTGCTCCTGGAGCAATATTAAGACCTGTTATAGTTGAAGAAATATTTGAAGAATGCTGCAAACTACCACTTCCTGTTGCTTGCCCAGGATTTGCGTAATCCAAAGCATCATAATCAACCCAAGTTCCTGTAGATAGAGAAGTTGCATTGTCTGAATACTGGAAATCTAATCTATCTGAACGAGAAGCAGTTCCAACTCTCCATGTTTCACCTAAGTACGAAATAACAAATTCAGTAATAGTAGTACCAGTATTGTTGGTAAATGCAGCACCTACCGTAGGATTTAAACTCCCCGACAACAATCCTCCAAAAGCCCACTCATTTGCGTTACCAAGAAAATAAGTATCTCCTCCTATTCCTGTTCCTGTTCCTGTAGAAAATGCCGTATTTGCATTTGAACCAGTTTCATAAAAAAACCAGCCAGCTGGAACTGTTGCAGTTGAAGTATTAAAGTTTTGGGTATAAGTGTTAGGAACACCAAGACCTGTCAAAGATACTTGCCCCCAAGAAAGAGCTGAAAATAAAAAGGTTAATAACAGTAATCTTAATTTCATTATTAAGTGATTTAGGTTATGTTAAATGCCGTTTTTTCAAAAACAGCCAACAAATTTATGCAAAAATATTTGATATTCAGTACCTTTGTTGAAAAGTCACTTTATTAAATCGTTAATAATTGAACTCAAAGATTAACAAATCCTTTACTATACAAGAGATTCAAGCGAAATTAGAGTACTATTGTTCGTACCAAGAACGATGCTATAAAGATGTTGATAACAAGCTTAATTCTTTTTCTCTAATCTCTGAAGCACGCGATAAAATTCTTACGCATCTTATCGAAAATAATTTTATAAACGAAGTACGATTTGCCAAGAGTTTTGCTCGCGGTAAACACCATTATAAAAACTGGGGCAAAAACAGAATTACGCAAGAATTGAAATTTCGCAACATCAGTTCTAGAATTATAACCGAAGCTTTAGCGGAAATTTCAACCGAAACTTATTTTGAAAATTTCAATTCGCTTGCCGAGAAACATTGGCACTCTATAAAAGAACGAAAAGGTCCTAAAAAAAATAAAAAATTTGTCGATTTCTTACTTCGTAAAGGTTACGAATCGAATTTGATTTTTGAGAAACTGAAGGAATTAGAAAAAGAGGAAAGAACATAGAGAATAGAATAAAAAAGTTCTCGACTCCGCTCGAACTGACAATTCCACTTTATTCTGAATAACCCTATTATAGTAAAAGAACCTGAAACAAGTTCAGGTTGACAAAGATGTACTATCTTTGCAAAAAATTTGAACACATGTTAGAAGATAAAAATCAGCCTAAAACACAATTAGAAAACTTAGGTGAATTTGGTTTAATTGAACATTTAACAAAAAACATTGAGATTACTCAGGAGTCTACTATAAAAAGTATTGGCGACGATGCTGCTGTTTTAGATTTTGGAGCCAAAAAAGCCGTAGTTTCAACTGATTTATTAGTAGAAGGTGTTCATTTTGATTTGGCTTATATGCCTTTAAAACATTTAGGCTATAAAGCTGTGGTTGCTAATGTTTCTGACATTTGTGCCATGAATGCTACTCCTACACAAATCACAATTTCTTTAGCTGTTTCGAACCGATTTCCTCTTGAAGCTATAGAAGAACTGTATGAAGGCATGAAATTAGCGGCAAAAATGTATAATGTTGACATTATAGGTGGTGATACTACTTCTTCACAAAAAGGATTAATTATCAGCATTACAGCTATTGGAGAAGCAAACCTAGACGATATTGTTTACCGAAATGGCGCAAATGCAAATGATTTATTAGTAGTAACTGGCGATGTAGGTGCAGCCTACATGGGTTTACAGGTTTTGGAACGTGAAAAGCAAGTTTTTCAAGTAAATCCGAACAATCAACCTGATTTAGAACCGTATTCTTACTTAATAGAACGCCAATTAAAGCCCGAAGCTCGAAAAGATATTAAAGAACTTTTAGAAAAATTAGAAGTTAAGCCAACATCAATGATTGATATTTCGGACGGACTTTCATCGGAAATTATTCATTTATGTAAACAAAGTAATGTGGGTTGTAATTTATTTGAAGAGAAAATTCCTGCCGATCCACAATTAATTAATGTTTGTGAAGAATTTAATATCGATATTACAACGGTTGCTTTAAATGGCGGAGAAGATTACGAATTGCTTTTCACGATTAAAATGGAAGATTTTGATAAAATAAAAGCGAATCCAAACTTTACAGTTATTGGCCACATGACTGAAGCAAAAGAAGGCATGCATTTAATTACAAGAGCCAATACTAAAATTGCTTTAAAAGCGCGTGGGTGGAATGCTTTAGATAGAGAATAGAGAATAGAAAATAGAGGAAAGAAGAAAGACTAAATACTGTGCAAAATAGATTCTGTAATGAATTACTTCGTCAGTTCGCTACGCTCGTGCCAGAATGACAAAAAATAATCCCAAATGTGTCTTCGACAAGCTCAGACTGACCATTTGGGATTTTATATTTAATTTTGGTTTATTACTTTTTTACTTAAAGTTTAAATTTACATTTTCATCAACCAATTACGCATCGAAACTTCGCTATTGATAATTCCTCTTAATTCAGAAATAGCTACACGTTGTTGTTCCATAGTATCGCGGTGGCGAATGGTAACGGTATTATCTTCTAGTGTTTGATGATCTACAGTAATACAGAATGGTGTCCCTAAAGCATCTTGACGACGGTAACGACGACCCACTGCGTCTTTTTCGTCATAAGCTACATTGAAATCCCATTTTAAATCTTCCACAATTTCACGAGCTAATTCAGGTAAACCATCTTTTTTAACCAATGGTAAAACCGCAGCTTTTGTTGGCGCTAAAACTGAAGGTAAACGTAGAACTGTTCGTGTAGAACCATCTTCTAAAGTTTCTTCTTGTAACGATTTTGAGAAAACCGCTAAGAACATCCTGTCTAAACCAACAGAAGTTTCTACTACATAAGGCACATAGTTTCTATTTTCTTCGGTATCGAAATATTGCAATTTTTTACCTGAATATTGTTCGTGCGCTTTTAAATCGAAATCTGTTCTTGAGTGAATTCCTTCTAATTCTTTAAATCCGAATGGGAAGTTGAACTCGATATCAGCAGCAGCATTTGCATAGTGTGCTAATTTCTCATGATCATGGAAACGGTAATTTTCAGCTCCTAAACCAAGTGATTTATGCCAAGACAAACGTGTTGTTTTCCAGTATTCGTACCATTTCATTTCTTCCCCTGGCTTCACAAAGAATTGCATTTCCATTTGTTCAAACTCACGCATACGGAAAATAAACTGACGCGCAACAATTTCGTTACGGAACGCTTTACCTGTTTGGGCAATACCAAACGGAATTTTCATACGTCCTGTTTTTTGAACGTTTAAGAAGTTCACAAAAATACCTTGAGCGGTTTCTGGACGCAAATACAAATCCATAGCAGTATCTGCAGAAGCCCCTAATTTTGTTCCAAACATTAAGTTGAATTGGCGAACTTCTGTCCAATTTTTTGAACCAGATTCTGGACAAGCAATTTCTAATTCTTCGATTAACGCTTTAACATCAGCTAAGTCACCAGAATCTAAACCTTTTGCCATTCTTTGTAGAATAGCTGTTTTTTGATCTAAATATCCTTTAACTCTTTCATTAGTTGCCACAAATTGCGCTTCATCGAAAGCATCACCAAAACGAGCTTTAGCTTTTTCAATTTCTTTTTGTGCTTTTTGATTTAATTTTTCAGCATAATCTTCAATTAAAACATCGGCACGATATCTTTTTTTAGAATCTTTATTATCGATAAGTGGATCGTTAAAAGCATCTACATGTCCTGATGCTTTCCAAGTTGTGGGATGCATAAAAATTGCAGCGTCAATACCTACAATATTTTCGTGCATTTGCACCATTGATTTCCACCAATAGTCGCGAATATTTTTCTTTAACTCTACTCCGTTTTGTGCATAATCATAAACTGCACTTAAACCATCATAAATTTCGCTAGACGGAAAAATAAAACCGTACTCTTTTGCATGCGAAATTACATTTTTGAAAATATCATCTTGTTTTGCCATGCTGCAAAAGTAAAAAAAGGGAATTCAAATGTGAAAAGAATTTTAGGAATAATTTATTGATATTCATAAGAAGTATTTCCAATTTCTTCAAAAGCGTGAAATAATTTAACTTTATACACTCCTTTAATTGGGGTTTTTCTATCTAAATCAACGTAAATACAAGCATCAGTATCTTTTTGATTATAATTTGCATTTACGTAGGTACTATATTCCAAATATTTTTCTGATCCCAATGAATCTTTTAATGTATGAGGAGAAATTATTTGATTATTTGGATTTAAAACTTGAATATAAATGTTTTTATTTCCTGGTTTTATAAACTCATTTGCTTCTAAAGTAAAACAAACTCTAATTTCCTGAATTTTATTGACCTTTGTTTTTTTGTAAAAATCAGACATCACTTTTACACCTCTAGCATTAACATTCAATGCTTTTATTTTATCAACAACTTTTTCTTCTGATTTTACAGTGTTCTTTAAATCAAGAATTAATTTGTCATTCTTCTCAATTATAGCAGTTAATTTGTTTATTTCTTTATCAATTTTTTTATTTTGAATTTCTAATGCCTCTATACTAATTTCATTATGAACAAGAATTTCTCTTTCTATATCAGTGTCGGTCACATTTAACTCATTGCTCGTTTTATTTGTTTGAAGTGGAATTGAATGGCTATGCTTGATACTATCTTCAAGCTCATGTAACTGAACTCTATAAATTTTCTTTTCTTCTTGAAGTAATTTGTTTAAATCTTCATTTTCTTTTTTAAGTTTATAAAAATTTATAATGCAAAAAATAGCCACAAATGATGTAGCGACTAAAGAAGACATTAATATGTTTTTAGACTGGAAGGGCATGTTTAGGGTGGATTATTTTTACCAAATTAAGTTATTTTATATTTTTATTATAATCAAATTCGATAAAATGCTAAAAAATCTGTTGAATTTAATATATCCTCGTTTATGTGTGGGATGCAATGCGTTACTCCTTACAAATGAGACTACTATATGTAGTAAATGTTTACATCATCTTCCTTATACCTATCATTGGAAAAACCATAAGAATGATACTACAAAAAAATTTGATGGTTTAGTACCTATTGAATTTGGTATTTCTTTTTTATACTTTCAAAAAGAGGGCATCGTTCAAGAAGCCATACATAAATTAAAATATAAAGGAAAACAAGAAGTTGGAACTATTTTAGGGAACTTAATGTCGGCCGAAATAAAAGAATTCATTATCAATCAAAAAGTTGACGAAATAATACCAGTACCTCTGCATCCAAAAAGATTGAAAGAAAGAGGTTATAATCAAGTTGAAAGTTTTGGCATAGCGCTTTCAAAAAATCTAAACATTACTTATAACGATAAGCTTTTAGTGCGAAATATTTATACTAAAACTCAAACTAAAAAAGACAAAGAAGCAAGACAATATGAAAACAAAGATATTTTTGAGTGTAAATTTAAAGAAAGTGATTGCAACAAACACTACTTGCTCATCGACGATATCATTACAACAGGTGCCACTCTCGAAAAATGTGGTAAAGCAATTTTAAAAATCCCTAACTCTAAAGTAAGCATTTTAACTATTGGTTACACACAATCTTAAATTCATTTAAAAATTTGGCATAGTTAGAATAATAGTTGTTATTTTGTATCAAATTTATTTTCCATGAAGAACATTTATGTTTTAGTTTTCACGGTTTTTTTCATTGCCATTCTAACATTAGGAAGTTGTGCCAAAAGAGGAACAATTAACGGAGGTCCAAAAGATACTATAGCTCCAAAAATTGTGACTACTTTCCCAGAAAACTACACTACTAACTTTGATGGAAAAGAAATAAAAATTGTCTTTAACGAATTAATTAAAATTAAAGACATCAACAAACAACTTATCATTTCGCCTCCTTTAAAAAATAAACCTATTATAATTCCGCAAGGAAGTGCGAGTAAATTTATTTCGGTAAAAATATTAGATACTCTTCAACCTAATACAACTTATAGTTTAAATTTTGGTCAAAGTATTACCGATAATAACGAAGGAAATCCTTATTCTCAATATCGTTATGTGTTTTCAACAGGAAGTTATATAGATTCATTAGCTATAATGGGAAAAATAAAAGACGCTATTGAAATGAAACCGGATAATTTTGTGTCGGTTCAATTGTATGACGCGCAAACTTTTTCTGACAGCACCGTATATAAAGAACCTCCTTTATATGTTACCAATACACTTGACAGTTTAAAATTATTTGCATTAGAAAATTTAAAAGCAGGTGATTATTATATCATTGCATTAAAAGACAAAAACAACAATTACAAGTTTGATCCTAAACAAGATAAAATTGGTTTCTTAAAGAATAAAATTACAATTCCAAATGACACCGTTTTTGAATTAGAACTCTTTAAAGAAAAAACAAAATTCAAAGTTGTGAAACCTACTCAGGAAACTGAAAATAAATTTTTCATGGGATTTGAGGGAAATCCTAAAAACGCTAAAATTTTAGCAAAAAAAGGAGATGAAAATATTCCAGTAATCTTCACCAAGTTTGCACAAGAAAAGAAAGATTCTATTCAATTATTTATTCCAAAGATTGAAGCTGATTCGCTAGAATTTATTGTAGAAAAAGATGATTTTAAAAAATCATTTACAAGTAAATTGAAGAAAAACATTAAAGAAAAAGACACCTTAATTGTAAATTTAACACATAAAGGGAATCTTCATTTCAGAGATACCTTACGTCTAAAAACTACACTTCCATTAAAGAATATTGACAAAAGTAAAATAAGTTTCATTAATAAAGATTCTGTTGCCGTTGATTTTAGTTTTAACTACAAAGAATTTGAACAAGAAGTTTTGTTTAACTTCAAAAAAGATGAAAATCAAAAATATTCTTTACAGTTACTTCCGGAAAGTATTGAAGATTATTTAGGTAATAAAAATGACACGCTAAATTTTAGTTTCAGCACGCGTTCTTTATCTGACTATGGAAACTTATTTGTAAATCTAAAATCAGCAAAACGATTTCCTTTAATTCTGGAAGTGCTAACTTCTAAAGGAGAAGTTGTAGCACAGGCAATCTCTAAAGGTGAAAGAAAATTAGATTTTGAAGCATTAGAACCTAATATTTACACATTGCGTATTATTTATGATGACAATGGAAATGGAATTTGGGATACTGGAAATTACTTAGAAAAACGCCAAGCCGAAGAAATTCAGTATTTCCCAACGACAATTGACATTAGAGCAAACTGGAATTGGGATCAAGATTTTTAAGCTTTAATCTAAAAGTTCAAAATTATCTTTATCGTTCAAAAAGTTGAACTTATTTCTAGAATCTTGTAATTTCTTTTTACTTAAAGTTACTACTTCAATTCCGTTTTCTTCAAATGGAGCAATTAGTTCGTTACCTAATTCATCTAAAACCTGTGAATGACCAATATAATCATGTCCGTTTGCATCTTTTCCTACGCGGTTAACCCCAACAACAAAAGTCATATTTTCTATAGCTCTTGCTTTCAATAAAGCATCCCAAGCCTGAGTTCTTATTTTAGGCCAATTGGCAACATAAACTAACAAATCGTAATCTTCAACATTTCTTACAAATACAGGAAAACGTAAATCGTAACAAACTTGCGGACAAATTTTCCAGTCTTTATATTCAAAAATTACTTTTTCGGTTCCTTTAGTATATACCTTTTCTTCGCCAGCTAAAGTAAATAAATGACGTTTGTTATAATGTTGTACTACACCTTTTGGTGTTACAAAAACCAAACGATTGTAATATTGATTTTCTTCTTGAATTACTAAACTTCCTATAATTGCTGTTTTCTTTTGTTTAGCCAAACTTTTTAACCACTGAATAGTTTCTCCTTGCATGGTTTCAGCAACGCGCTCAGGATTCATAGTAAACCCAGAAGTAAACATTTCGGGCAAGACCAATAAATCAAACTTTTTATCTGAAGAAAGTACTTTACTTTCTATAGTTAATCGGTTATATATTGGATTTTCCCAAACTAAATCGGTTTGAAGAATAGCTACTTTCATAGAAAAGTTTTAATTTTTACAAATGTAATAGAAAAAAAGAAACCTGTTAACATTAAAGCTAACAGGTTTATATTTAGATTCTGAAACAAGTTCAGAATGACAAATAGTTTTATTTTAAACTTGCCGATAAATATTCACGGTTCATACGTGCGATATTTTCTAATGAAATACCTTTTGGACATTCGATTTCACAAGCACCTGTATTGGTACAGTTTCCAAATCCTTCTTCATCCATTTGACGTACCATGTTTAAAACACGTTGTGTTGCTTCAACTTTACCTTGAGGTAATAATGCATATTGAGAAACTTTTGCTCCTACGAATAACATTGCTGAACCATTTTTACATGTAGCAACACAAGCACCGCAACCTATACAAGCAGCAGCTTCAAAAGCTTTGTCTGCATCAGCTTTAGGAACCGGAATTGCATTTGCATCGATAGTATTTCCAGATGTATTCACAGAAACGAAACCACCCGCTTGTTGAATTCTATCGAAAGCACTTCTATCTACAACTAAATCTTTAATTACAGGAAACGCTTTACTTCTCCATGGTTCTACATAAATAGTATCACCATCGTTGAACATACGCATGTGTAATTGACAAGTTGTAATTCCTGTATCTGGTCCGTGAGCACGTCCATTAATATATAATGAACACATACCACAAATTCCTTCACGACAATCGTGGTCAAATGCTACTGGTTCTTTTCTTTCGTTAACCAATTGTTCGTTCAATTGATCAAGCATTTCTAAAAATGAACTATCTGTAGAAACGTTATCCAATTTATAAGTTTCTAGTTGTCCTTTATCTTTAGCGTTTTTTTGACGCCAAATTTTTAGATTTATATTTATATTTTTTGAAGCCATAATTTTTCTTATTAAGTGATTAGTGATGAGCCTTTAGTGATTTGTAAATTTTAAAACCAATTACTATTTACTTTTTACTAATGACTAATTACTATTTATAATTTCTAGCTGCTATTTTGATGAATTCGTATTTCAATTCTTCTTTGTGTAATTCTTCTTTACTGATGTCGTCTCCTTTATATTCCCAAGCTCCAACGAATGAGAAATTTTCATCATCACGAAGAGTTTCACCTTCTGCATCTTGATATTCTTCTCTAAAGTGACCTCCACAAGATTCTTTACGTTGTAAAGCATCCATAGCCATTAATTGGCCTAATTCAATAAAGTCAGCCACACGAAGTGCTTTTTCTAATTCAGGGTTAAGTTCGTCGGCACTTCCTGGAACAAACACATCTTTATGGAATTCCTCTTTTAATTGAGCAATTTCCTCGATAGCTTCTTTTAATCCTTGTTCATTACGCCCCATACCAACTTTATTCCACATAATGTGACCTAATTTTTTATGGAAATGATCAACCGATTTAGAACCGTTATTATTTAAGAACTTATCTATTTGACCTTTAACTCTATTCTCTGCTTCTGCGAATTCTGGTAAATCAGTTGAGATTTTACCTGTACGAATTTCATCAGCTAGATAGTTGGAAACAGTATAAGGCAATACAAAATATCCATCAGCTAAACCTTGCATTAATGCAGAAGCTCCTAAACGATTTGCTCCGTGATCCGAGAAATTAGCCTCCCCTGCAACGAAACAACCAGGAATTGTAGATTGTAAATTATAATCAACCCAAACACCTCCCATAGTATAATGCACAGCAGGATATATTTTCATTGGAGTTTCATATGGATTTTCATTAGTAATTTTCTGATACATTTGGAATAAATTACCATATTTTTCTTCAATCCATTCTTTACCTAATTTGATAATCTCTTCCTCAGATGGATTATGGTTACCTCTTGCATAAGCTACTTCTTTACCTTTATTTTTAATTTCAGTAGAGAAATCTAAGTAAACCCCTTCTTGAGTATCATTAGCTTCAATTCCATATCCTGCATCACAACGCTCTTTAGCAGCACGTGAAGCAACGTCACGAGGTACTAAGTTACCGAAAGCAGGATATCTTCTTTCTAAGTAATAATCTCTATCTTCTTCAGCAATTTGAGTTGGTTTTAATTTTCCTGCTCTAATCGCTTCAGCATCTTCTTTTTTCTTTGGAACCCAAATACGTCCTGAGTTACGTAATGACTCAGACATTAATGTTAATTTAGATTGGTTTGTGCCGTGAACAGGAATACAAGTTGGGTGAATTTGAACATAACAAGGATTTGCAAATAAAGCACCTTGCTTATGGATTTTCCATGAAGCTGTAACATTACTTCCCATTGCGTTTGTAGAAAGGAAATAAACATTTCCATAACCGCCTGAAGCAATAATTACTGCGTGAGCTGAATGTCTTTCAATTTCACCTGTGACTAAGTTACGAGCAATAATTCCGCGAGCTTTACCATCAACTTTTACTAATTCTAACATTTCATGACGGTTGTACATTTTTACACGTCCTAAACCAATTTGACGAGATAAAGCTGAGTAAGCTCCTAACAACAATTGTTGACCTGTTTGTCCGGCTGCATAAAAAGTACGTTGTACTTGTACACCACCAAATGAACGGTTATCTAACATTCCACCATATTCACGAGCAAAAGGAACACCTTGAGCAACACATTGATCAATAATATTCCCTGAAACTTCTGCTAAACGGTGCACATTTGCCTCACGAGCACGGTAGTCACCACCTTTAATTGTATCGTAGAACAAACGATAGATTGAATCTCCATCGTTTTGATAATTTTTTGCTGCGTTAATACCTCCTTGCGCTGCAATAGAGTGAGCACGACGTGGAGAATCTTGAAAACAAAATGCTTTTACATTATATCCCATTTCTCCTAATGAAGCTGCTGCCGAAGCTCCAGCTAAACCAGTACCCACAACAATTACATCGATTTTAGGACGGTTATTAGGAGCAACTAATTTTAAATGATTTTTATGATTAGTCCATTTGTCTTTTAATGGTCCTTCTGGTATTCTAGAATCTAACTTCATAATTGTAAGTATTGATTATTTTAAAACAAAATGAATATAAAGAGGAATAATTGCAAATAATAGAGGCACTACAATTGCAAAAACTTTACCAACCAATTTAATTGTTGGTGTAAATTTGTTATTTACTCCTAATGATTGAAATGCACTTTGGAAACCATGCCATAAGTGAAAAGCTAAAACAAACATTGCCAACACATAGCCTAATGTTGCAAAGATTCCAATTTTGGGATCTTTAAAGAAATCAACAGTTATTTTGTATAAATCTTTATAAACAGAACCCACTTTTACATTTGCATTCACATTATACATATCTGTTCCAACAAGCTTCATCTGTTTTTTCATCATTGGATTAGCTGCATCATCTTTTTCTCCATCAGCTAAAACTTGATCAACCATATAATATTGACCAACTTGAGTACCAACATAAAAATCTTTTGGTTCTGGTTGTCCTGGTAATACTATTCCAATTGTCATTAAAGGCATTTTTTTATCAAAATGCATTTTAGCCCAGAAGTTAACCATGTGAGTAACAATAAACACTAAAATTAATGTTCCTAAAATTGCCATGTTTCTTGAAGCGAATCCACTATTTGCAGCTGGATTTGATTTAGCATAAGCTACTGGTCTCGCTTTTTTGTTTTGCAATGTTAACAAGAAACCGTCAACAGCATGAAACAAAATTGAAATGTACGTAACGTAAGAAAGAATTTTTACTGCAGGATTTGTGGTCATAAATAATGCATACTC
>JAIXHM010000041.1 GCA_030145825.1 Flavobacterium sp. | reverse complement strand
TTTTTTATATATATTATTTATAAGTTTAATTATTTATTTGTCCTGTTTTTTTTAATGTAAAATGTTTACAATTAAAAATATAAATTTATTTAAAATAATAGAGTATTTATTCTGGTGTTTTACCAACAGAGTATAATGCAGCTATTATCGCCCCAGCACTACTTCCAGACATTACCGAAGGTAAAATATTTTGTTCTTTTAAAAATTGTAATGCTCCAGCATGAGCAATTCCTTTAGAACCTCCACCAGACAATGCAAATCCAATATTCTTTGAAGAAAAATCCATTTGTAACTTAGCTAACAAATTAATCTCAAAAATAGAATTAAATTTGCAAATAAAATGTTATTACAATGCAAAATATAATTGAAACATCTTTAGAAAAGAGTTTAACTTACAATGAATATAGAAGTTTAGTAAGTGGGCTTTTAAAAGAAGGAAAATCGACAGGAATAACTCAAAATGAAGATTTATTTCATTATTCTGAGTTAAATGAAACGAGAATGAACAGATTAGACAAGACACTTTCAGTTTTAGAGACTATTCAAGAGAGGTTATCGAATTTAGAAAATGAATTTATCTTGTTAACATTAACCGAAGGTTGGTGTGGAGATGCCGCTCAAATTTTACCTATTTTAAATAAAATAAGTGAAACAAGTGATAAAATTGATTTAAGATTAGTTTTGAGAGATGAAAATGAAGAATTGATGAATCTTTTTTTAACCAATGGTAGTAAATCAATTCCAAAAGTTATTTTAATTGAAAAAAGTTCTCGAGAAGTTGTTGGAAGTTGGGGGCCAAGACCAGAAGCTGCTCGAAAATTAATTGCTGATTATAAGGAAAAAAATGGGGTTGTAGATGAGCCAATTAAAATTGAGTTACAAAAATGGTATTTGAAAGATAAGGGAGAATCTACACAGTTAGAATTACTTCAAATTTTAGAAGAAAAACAACTAGTAAAATAATTATTTCAAAAACTACTTATGAGAATTTATAAGTAGTTTTTTGTTTAAATTATAACTTTCTTAAGAGATAAACCCATTTTTTAGTTTATTTTTGTCGCATAATTAATTATGAAATGGGGCAAAACCTTGTAGTAATTCCTACCTATAATGAAATTGAAAATATTGAAGATATTATTCGTGCAGTATTTTCTCTTGAAAAAAACTTTCATGTATTAATTGTAGACGATAATTCGCCTGATGGTACTGCGCAAAAAGTTCAAGAATTACAACAAATATTTATAGATAAATTACATTTAGAAATTAGAACTAAAAAATCAGGTTTAGGGACAGCGTATGTTCATGGTTTTAAATGGGCTTTATTAAAAGGATATGATTATATTTTTGAAATGGATGCCGATTTTTCTCACAATCCTAAAGACTTGGAAAGACTTTTAGAGGCTTGTGAAAACGGAGCTGAATTAGCGATAGGTTCAAGATATTCAAAAGGTGTAAACGTTGTCAATTGGCCACTTTCTAGAGTATTACTATCATATTTTGCGTCAGTTTATGTGCGAATGGTTACAGGAATGAAAATTCACGATGCTACAGCAGGTTTTAAATGTTATAAGCGCCAAGTTTTAGAAACTATTAATCTCGATAAAATAAAATTTATAGGTTATGCGTTTCAAATAGAAATGAAGTACAGAACTTTTGTCAAGAAATTTAATATTGTAGAAGTTCCAATTATATTTACTGATAGAACAAAAGGACAATCAAAAATGAGCGGTGCAATTATTCGCGAAGCAGTTTTTGGCGTAATTTTGTTAAGAATAAAACAACTATTTAACCAATTGTAATGAGTACATATTTAGTAAAAAATGCTAAAATTGTTAATGAAGGAGAAATCTTTGAAGGCGATGTTTTAATAGAAAATGAATTTATTAAAGAAATTGCCGAAAAAATAAGTCCAAAATCTTCTGATTGTATCATTGTAGATGCTGAGGGTAATTATTTAATACCAGGTGCTATTGACGATCAAGTACATTTTAGAGAACCGGGATTAACACAAAAAGCAACTATTGAAACTGAAAGTAAAGCAGCTGTTGCTGGCGGGGTTACTACTTTTATAGATCAGCCTAATACAGTTCCAAATGCCGTTACTCAAGAAATATTAGAGCAAAAATATCAAATTGCTGCCACTACATCTTATGCGAATTATTCGTTTATGATGGGAGGAACTAATGACAATCTAGAAGAACTTTTAAAAACAAATCCGCGAAATGTTGCAGGAATAAAACTGTTTTTAGGTTCATCGACAGGCAATATGTTGGTTGATAATCAAGAAACTTTAGAAAAAATATTTTCTTCTACAAAAATGCTTATTGCGGTTCATTGTGAGGATGAAGCTACTATAAAAGCAAATTTAGAAAAATATAAAGAAGAATATGGTGATGATATTCCTATGAAGTTTCACCATTTAATTCGTAGTGAAGAAGCTTGTTATATTTCATCTTCAAAAGCAATTGAGTTAGCTAAAAAAACAGGAGCTCGTTTGCATGTTTTTCATTTGTCGACAGCCAAAGAAATGGATTTATTTACTAATAAAATTCCTTTGGAGAAAAAGAAAATTACGGCCGAAGTTTGTGTGCATCATCTATGGTTTACCAATGAAGATTATGAAACAAAAGGAAGTTTAATTAAATGGAATCCAGCAGTTAAAACAGAACATGATAAAGAAGCTTTGTGGGAAGCACTTTTAGATGATAGAATTGATGTTATTGCAACAGACCATGCGCCTCATACTTTAGAAGAAAAAACCAATCCTTACACTAGTTGTCCTTCTGGAGCGCCGTTAGTACAACATTCTGTTGTGGCAATGTTTGAAGCGCACTTAAGAGGAAAAATTTCAGTAGAAAAAATTGTAGAGAAGATGTGTCATAATCCTGCAAAAATTTTCAATATTGAAAAAAGAGGTTTTATAAAAGAAGGTTATTATGCCGATTTGGCTATTGTAAATACACATTTACCTTGGGTTGTAAAAAAAGAAAACTTACTTTATAAATGTGGTTGGTCGCCGTTAGAAGGAACGAATTTTAAATCTAGAGTGACACATACATTTATTAATGGTAAATTGGTTTTCCAAAACGGGAAAGTAAAAAATATAAAAGCAGGTCAACGCTTGTTGTTTGAAAGAGATTTTTAAAATGAATAAAATATTAAGAATAGCAATATTAGGATTATTAATAAGCTTTACAGCTTGTAAAAACAAGGCGGTTGAAAAGCCTGATAATCTTTTGTCTGAAGATAAAATGATTAATATTATTTATGATATTGCTATTCTTCAAGCTGCAGATAATTATAAACCTATTAATTTATCTGATGCTGGTGTAAAAGTTAATAATTACATTTATAAGAAATATAATATTGATAGTACGACCTATTATCAAAACCATAAATATTATGCTTCTGATGTAAATAATTATAAAAAAATCTACAAAAAAGTTTTAGAGAAAATAACTGCTGAACAAACTTCTTTAAGTGATTCTACTTCAATTGGAAAACAAACAGATAATGTTGAAGGAATTGTAAAATAATACTAAAAGTTAATTAGTAGTTTTTTTAAATATTCTTTCATGTCTACAAAATCGTAGCCTAAAGTGGTTTTAATTTTAGTAGTATCATATTCAGCTAATGAGTGAGAACTTTTTGCAGTTAGCCTTGTTAAAATTCTTTTTTTGCGTAATAAAAGAGATAAAAACCAATCTAATCTCCAAGCAATTGAAGTTAGCCCTTTACTAGCGTAAATAAATGGTCTTTTCAGTTTTAAAGCGTCAGCAATTGTATTTAGTCCTTCTTGAAATGTAATGTTTTCAGCAACTATTGTGTAGCGTTCACCCGAAATGGAGCTGTTCATTAGTTTTGTCATACAGTTAACTAAATCTTCAACAGCTACAATCCCAAATTTACCTTTTGTATAAAATGGATTTCCTTTTTTAATTGCTTTTATTGCGGCACTACTACCATTATTTGGGAAGCCATAACCAAAAATCACACCTGGGTTTACGATAACAACTTTTATGCCTTCTTGAAACCCACGCCAAACTTCCATTTCTCCTGCGTATTTAGAAATGGCATATTCATTTCTAGGCTTCTCAGGATTCCACTCCGTTTCTTCAGTTATAATTAAATTATTGTTTGTTGCATTACCTAGAGCGGCAACTGAACTAACATAACATAGTTTTTCAATACCAAAGTCTATACAACAATTCACAACATTTGCAGTTCCTTCAATATTTACTTTGAACAGTTGTTCTTCATCTTTTGGATCAAAAGAAATAAAGGCAGCACAATGATAAACTCTAGTAATATTACGAAATGCAATTTCTAAACTAGGAACATCATTAATATCAGCTTTTATCCATTCAACTTTGTCGAATAGATTAATTTCGTTGTAATATTTGAATACATTTTGAACAGCAACTAAACTTTTTTCTTCTCTATAAATAGCTCTAACAACTTCATTTTCTTGAAGCAGTTTTACTAATAAATGAGAACCTACAAGTCCAGTTGCGCCTGTTACTAAAATCATAGGGTAAAAATAGGAAAACTTTTGATTTTAGATAAGCGAAAATCGATATTTGATTTTGAAATAGTAAACTTTTAAACCTTAAACTTTTAAACTTTTAAACTAAAAAGTATCTTTGCGCATTAAATTTATAAATAATGAAAAATTTAGTAGAAGAATTACGTTGGAGAGGCTTAGTGCACGACTTGATGCCTGGAACTGAAGAGCAATTGAAAAATCCTACTACTGCATATATTGGTTTCGATCCCACATCAGATTCTTTACATATTGGTAGCTTAGTGCCCATTATTTTATTAAAGCATTTACGCGATTTTGGTCACAAGCCAATTGCTTTAGTTGGTGGTGCTACAGGAATGATCGGTGATCCATCTGGGAAATCAGATGAAAGAAATTTATTAGATGAAACTACATTAAATAAAAATGTAGACGGAATTAAAGGTGTGTTATCACGCTTTTTAGATTTTGAAGCAACAGATGCGAATGCTCCAATATTGGTAAATAACTACGATTGGATGAAAACTTTTTCATTTATTAGTTTTGCTCGTGATGTAGGTAAACGTATTACGGTTAATTACATGATGGCAAAAGATTCTGTAAAGAAACGTTTAAGCGGAGAAGTAGGAGAAGGAATGAGTTTTACAGAGTTTACTTACCAATTAATTCAAGGTTACGATTTTTACCATTTACATAAAGAGTATAACTGTGTGCTACAAATGGGCGGAAGTGATCAATGGGGGAATATTACAACAGGAACTGAATTAATTCGTAGAATGAATGTTGGTATCGATGAAAATGCAAAAGCATTTGCGATGACATGTCCATTAATTACTAAAGCAGATGGTTCAAAATTTGGTAAAAGTGAAGGTGGAAATGTTTGGTTAACATCGGATAAAACTTCGGTTTATAAATTTTACCAATTTTGGTTAAATACTTCAGATGAAGATGCAGAAAAGTATATTAAGATATTTACATTTTTAGATAAAGAAACAATTGATGCTATCATTGAAGAGCACAAACAAGCGCCACATGTGCGTGTTTTACAAAAGCGTTTAGCGGAAGAAATTACAACTTTTGTACATTCTAAAGAAGAACTTGAAAATGCAATTGCAGCTTCAAATGCTTTGTTTAGTAATTCTATTGAAGATTTAAAAAAATTAGATGGGAAGACTTTCTTAGAAGTTTTTGATGGTGTTCCAATGGCTGAATTAACAATGGCTGATTTAGAAGAAGGTTTAGATATGATTGGAGCTTTAGCTGCAAAAACTAACTTTTTAGCTTCTAATAGTGATGCTAGAAGAGAATTAAAACAAAATGCTATTTCTGTAAACAAAGAAAAAGTAGGCGAAGCTAAAGTAATTACAAAAGATGATTTAATTAACAATCAATTTGTATTGCTGCAAAAAGGAAAGAAAAATTATTATGTTATAAGAGTGAAATAATGTCATTCCGAACTTGTTTCGGAATCTCTTTATAGAAGCTGAAATCATGATTCAACGTAGTTAAACAAGTTCAGCTTGACAATTGGTTTACAAAACCATCAAATTACAACCTCTAATATCAGAATTATCAAAACGTCCCAGCACTTCGAAAGAATGGTTGGGATATTTTTTTCCCAAATCCTGTGTGGCAATAAAGGAGCACGAATTTATATTGGCTAAGTCAATAACATTAATGCCACCATTTTTACCTTGAGGTAAAAGTGTCAATGCGTCTTCTGGGTCGCGAATAATAATTTGCATCCACGGCGGGCACTGAAATATTCCATTTCCAAGAGAATAAGCTTGAGATAATAATTCGGTCATCCCATATTCTGAATGAATTGTAGGAACTCCAAAACCATTACACAATATAGTATGAAGTTCTTCGCGAATCATTTCTTTGCGTTTTCCTTTCATGCCACCCGTTTCCATTATAATGGTGTTTTTTAAGTCGAATTGATGTTGTTCTACTAAATCTAAAAGCGCATAAGTAACACCAATTAGTAATACATTTTGACCTGCGTTATCGAGTTCTTCAAGTTTTTGAATTAATTCGTTGTAATTATGAAGATAAAAACCAGAATCGGGATGGTTGCTCAATTCTATTAAATCTTCTACCATATAAATCAAAGATGAACCTTCGCGTTCTAAATAGGATGGAAGTAGCGCTAAAACACAATAATTTTCGATATTTCCATAAAATTCAGAAAAACCTTTTCTATAGCTAATTTCATATAAAGAAACATCAGTTAAAAGATGTTTACTGGTTTGCATTCCTGTTGTACCACTACTTGTAAAAGTTTGTTCAATGGTGTTATGTGAACTTAAAACATCATGACTTTTAAAAAATTGAATAGGTAAAAAGGGAATTTTATTTACCGATTTAACATTGTCTGGATTTCGTTTGATTAAATCACAGAATTTTTGATATACCAAATTGTTTTCGTATTGGTAGCGAAAAACTTTCATGGCAATTTTTTCAAAATCCTTTTTTCCAGAAATAGAAAATATGTCGGCAGTATCTATCAATTCAATTTTTTTGCAAAGCTATAAAATAAAAAAGCACCAACATAGTTGATGCTTTTTAAATATTGTAAAGGAAGAATTATTTAACAACTAATTTTCTTGTAGCTGTTTTACCTTCTTCAGTAATTTTCACAATGTAAACACCTGCGTTTAAGTTAGCAACGTTTAGAGAATTGTTATTAACTGTAGTGTTAATTACTTGTTTTCCTAATACATCATAAACTTGTACTTGTTTTGTTGCATTAGCTTTTGATTCTAAGTATAAAGTATTTCCAGAAACTGGATTAGGATAAACTTTTAAACCATCAATTGCGTTGAATGATTTAGTTCCTAAAAACGCTGTTGTTGTAGAAATATTCAATTCGTCAAAAACAATTGTTGGAGTATTATTATTATCTTGTCTTAATAAGAAACCACCTAATTCTGAAATTGGTGTTGCTGTAAGATCAAGAGTTAATGTTGGAGTATCAGTTGTTGAGAAAGTACTAGTGTTTGGATTAATCCAAGCGTTTAAAGCAAATGTAGAAAAATCATAACCAACAATCACGTAAACTACATCTCCTACATTGCGAACTGTTGAGTCATAATTAGTAGTTGTTGCTGTTGTGTCAAGTCCTAATTGATAACCAGCTCCATTTCTCTTAAAAAACACTCTTGCTTTGAAACTATTAGATGCTGTTCCAGTTAAAATTGCAAAATATGTAGAGTTTCCATCAGTTACTGCTGATAAATCTGTAACACTAACCATAAATGCTGCATAAACAGTTCCAGAATTAGTTGTTGTAAATGGTGAAAAACAATCGATTCCTGATCCTACGAAAGTAACTGAATTTCCAGCGTTAGATAATGGGCTATAAGATAAACTTCCAGCAGCAACAATAATGTCATCACCAGAATTTACATTTGTCCATTTTTGTTCTAAACCTAAAGAGTTAGAAACTGTATAGTCAAATGGCTCATAGAAAGGTAAAGAATTTACAGGCTTACATTCAGGGCTGCTTCCTGTTACGTCTAAGTTACAAGTACCTCCTGTAATGTTTACAGCATAAGATGTTCCTTCTGTAAAAGTTACAATAATGTCACCAGCAGCAACTGAACTAGGATTGTCTCCTGAAACTGTACCTGAAGTAGTAATTACATAAGTAGCAGTTGAGCCACCAGTGAAAGGAATTGTTACGCTATAAGAGTCTAGTGCTAAAGTAGAAGCATTACAGTTTACCACCGTTGCTCCTAAAGATAAAGCACAAGATGATGAAACGTTAGATAATTTAACGTCGTCAATTCTAATTTGTTCACTAGCACTTGTATTATTAGTAAATCTTAGTGATAAGCTAGAAGATGAAGGGATTTGACCTCCACCAATTGTAACTAAAGTCCAAGCTGTTGAAGTATTAGCGGTATAAGTAATTGGGTTCCAAGTAGAGCCGTCAGTACTATATTCTAACACTACCTGATTGGTAATTGGGCTAGTAACTAGACCAAAAGACAATTCTAAATCAGCTGACAAATAAGATGAAGTATCTAAACCATCAATTTGAAAATTTTCACCTGGTGCATTTAAAAACACATTTCCACCACCAGAAGCTCCTGAATAACCAGAAGAAGCAGTTGAAGTTCTAACATCACCTGATCCTGAATAAACGATAGGACTAGAGTTTTGCCAACCAGTATATGAAGTTATGGCAGTAGTACCACCCGGAGTACCCATGTTCTCAGAATAGAAAGTTTGTGAAAAACCTAAAATACCAAATAGGGTAAAAAATAAAAAGTAAAGTTTTTTCATTTTGATAAGAAATTTAATTCGACAACAAAAGTAGTAACTATTTTTAATAGTTACCCAAAGTATAATGTAAAATTATAGTTAAAACTAATATATATTAGTTGATAATCAATTTTCTAGTAACTGAGGCATCTCCTTCTTTTACTTTAATGATGTAAACTCCAGCTTTTAAAGCACTCACGTTTACTTCTTTATTTGAAGTAACAGCTTCAAGAACACGTTTTCCTAATACATCAAAAATTTCTATTTTTTTTTCAGCTATAGATTTTGATGAAATAAAAATTTTGCCTGTACTAGTTGGATTAGGATAAATAGTAAGTCCCTCTAATACAGAAGGCTCTTGATTTTTACCATAATCAGACGAACCCTTTAAGTCTTGAGCAGTAGCACAAAAACTTGAGAAAGAGAAGATAAAAAGTAAAATATAAAAGTATTTTTTTATCATGGGCTTCATATAATATCATGTAAAGTTACTAATTTTTTTAATACAAAAGTAATGCCAAATAAAAAAACCCTCGATATTGAGGGTTTTGAATTTTTATATGAAAGCTTTTTTATAAACCAGCAGTCCAACCAGCAGTCCATGATGGAGCAGCAGCACTATTACCAGCCCCTGTAGTAGCTCCAGTTGTAATGTAAGTTGTGTTTGCGCCAGCATATTCTGATTGTGTTGTGATTGAAGTTCCAAAATAAATTGGGCTAAAAGTTACAAAACCACCATCAATATTAGCATTAGTTGTTGCATCTGTTGCAGCATCTTTAACTTTTAAACCTTTTGTAAAACCGTCAATGTAAATGTTTTGACAAGTCCAGTATCCAGTTCCTTCTTTTAAATACATGCCATGTTCAGAACCGCTAAGCGAACCTTTTAAAATTGTGAAGTTTTTTAAAGTGGCATTAGTTCTAGGTAAAGCTGCAAAATTATCTCCATTATTAGAACCTTCAACACCAGCTTTTTCGACATCTTTAATGTAAACGTTTTCAAATGAACCAGAGAACCCATCGGCAAAGTCTAATCCGTCATCTTGAGCATTAACAATTACTAAATTTTTAGCATTAACTGCACCACCAAAAAATTCGATACCGTCATCTCCACTCATATATGCTTGAACATTTTCAAATACTGTTCCTGCTCCAACAGCAAATAAAGATACACCGTTAAATTCTTTATCGCTTGAGAAAGCTGCACCTGTATATTCTACTCTTAAGTAACGAATTACCCCAGAACTATCATTATTATCATTACCTCCGTAAGTTAAATTAGAAACTTCTGCTGTAGCAGATTCACCATTAGATCCACCTTTGTTAGTAACAGCTTTACCGCAAATAACTAAACCACCCCAATCACTTTGTGCAGGTGATGCATTTGCACTTGTCATAATTACAGGATTACTTGAAGTACCATTAACATAAATAAGACCTCCTTGTGCAATAGCGATATAAGCAGAAGTTCCACCTGTTGCTTCAACTACAGTTCCAGCTGGAAAAGTAACTGTTGCACCACTTTGAACTACAAAAGGTCCAGTTAATTTATAAGTAACTGATGGATCTAGTGTTAAAGATTGCCCCGCAGTTAAAGTTCCTTGAAAGTTGTTAGGATCTATATTTACTACATTGTTGTTTGTACTATCTTCATTGTCTCTTGAGCATGAAGTAATAGTTAAAGTTAAAACTGCTAATGCAGATAAAAATAAATTTTTCATTTTGTTTTTGTGTTATTTATTATTTGTAGAGCAAATGTAAAACGTCATTATTAGATGGATTTTAAGCAAATGTTATTTATATATTATTAAAAAAAGCGGTTTCTTTAAAGGAACCGCTTTTTCATAACATTAGATTAATATTGAATTTTAGAATTCATATTTAATTGATAATCCGAAATTTCTACCTTTTCTATATTCAGAGATTGTTACATCTTGGACCGTTTTGTTTTCTTGAACTCTAGTAATTTTAGGATCATTTAGATTTTTAGCTGATAATCCAATTCCTAAATTTTTATTTACTTTATACTTCAAGATAAAGTCTGTGGTTAATACAGCTTTGTCAACAATATCTCCTTTATAATTTGTACCTAAAGCATAAATTCTATCTGAAAAATAACCACAAGTTGCTGTCATTGTTAACGCTTTGTCGTTTTTCATGTTCATGTTAAAGCTTAAATCTGTGTTAACTAACAAATCAGAGGCTCCAGTTAAGCCACTAGATGTTTCAGTAAAGAAAGCATTTATTGTCCCTTTAGTTTCTCTTTGTACTTTATTTCTGTCTAAATCTTGATTTGTATGCAGATAAGAAAGATTTATTCCTAATGCTAAATTAGTAGACTCGTTTGTTGAGTTGTTTTCTACATTAAATAAGAATTTTCTAAATTCAAATTCTGCTCCAAAACCTACTGCTTTTTCACCTGAGTTTACATAAGAAATATCATTTGCTGCAGAAGCAACAGTAGTTTGATTTATTGGGTTTTGAATATATTTTCCAAAACCAGTAACTGAAATTACTTCTCCATTTTTAGGGAAATATTCCCATTTTAAATCAAAGTTATAATCAGTAGAATTGTATAAGTATGGATTACCAAAATATACTTGATTAATTTCTTCATATTGAAAAGGAGCTCTTTCTTTGAATTGTGGTAAAGTATAACTCTTACTTGCTGCAAGTTTTAAATTTTGTTTTTCAGTTAATTCATATTTAGCAGCTAAAGATGGTAAATACTCCATTGTATCGAAAAATTTCTTAGTTGTTGTAGGTACTAGAGTTGTTAAATATTCTATATCCTGAATAATAAACTCTGATCTAAAAGCAACATTAACAAATAGTTTAGGTGTAAATTGATAATCAATAGCACCGTAGCCTGCTGAGATAATTTGTTGGCCACTATAACTTTGAGGAGTGTACCCATTTGGTGAATTTATATCTCCAAATAATGTGCTCAAAGTAAATAATCCAGCATCAAAATTGTTTTGATTGTAGTATGCATCAATATTATTAATGTCAATATTAGGTTGTGCAGTATTAGCTGTTTGGAGGTTGTATTGAATAGCATTAAAATCAATTAATTTATATCTTCCACTATAACCAGCTGTAAATTTACCTCTATATTTTCCGTCTTCATCTTTTTTAAATTTATAAGAAGCAGAGAAATTACCTGCAACTTCATCATCAGTCATTTCTTGATAATATCTGTGATTGTGAGCTTTGTTAAAGTTAGATGGAACTAAACCTTGACTTAAATCATCATCATTTCTAGGAATAAAAGTATTTTGCATACGATCAGGAATAACGTTTGTCATCATGTTGTATGAAAGTCCCCAGTTAAAATCTACTTTTTCATTAAATAATTTATGATCTCCTAGTAATTGATTTACTAATAAGCTAGTTCTGTCAAATGTAGAACGTCTTTGGTAACCTCCACCATTTGGTGCAATATCAAAAATATCTAAAATTCCAGTATACTCACTATGATTTTGATTACTTGAATTGATATATAGAGTATTAGTTTTAATAGTGTTTTTGTTGTTGATTTTATAAGCTAAATTCAACATTCCATTAGTTGATGTAGAATAGTTATATGATTTTTGAAATAAATCAACTTTTGCTGTTCCGTCAGAAGTTACAGATCCTCTTAATGCACCTTCTTTATAAGTGTATGAATTGTCGAATGAACCATTAATGAAAAAACTAAATTTGCCATTATCACCAACAGAGAAAGAATCTCCACCCCTTAAATAATATGAAGTATTAACTGGTGTTTCAGCATGTTTGTCCCAACTTGTTTTAAAATTGTATCCAGCTAATCCATTCTTAGGTTCACTTTGATTAGTGAAGCCATAATAGTTTGGACCATCTTGTAAATAAAATTTATCTTGAGATATTGCATTAGAATTTACACCAAAACCTGTACCTACTTCTAACATTCCTGAACCAGTATAATTTTTAGAAACTATATCTATGTTCGCTCCTGCAAAGTCGCCATAATTTTTGTAATTGTAAGTTTTATCAATACCAATGTATTCAACAATATCAGTTGAAAATAAGTCTAATGAAATATTTTTAGTTGAAGGGTTGTTCGATGGTAATGGTAAACCATTTAAAGTTGTCATATTGTAACGATCACCTAAACCTCTAACAAAAATTCCACTTGAACTCTCAGATTTTGATATACCAGTTGTTTTAGCAACTGCGGCAGCAACATCACTAATTCCTTTTTTAGAAATTTCTTCAGCTCCGATAGCTTGTTTAATTTCAACTGCTTTTTGTTGTTCTTGTAATAAAGCTTGTTCACTTTCTTTAGAAACAGTATGAGTTAAAACAATATCTTCAAGTTGTACACCACTTGCTTCAAGTGTATGATTAATTACTTTCTTCTCTCCAGCTTTTAAAGTAAAAGGAATTTCTTTAGTTTCGTATCCTAAAAAAGCAATCATTAATGTATAATTACCTGGTTTTAAGGTTATCGAATAACGACCTTGATCGTCAGTTGAAGCACCTTGAGTAGAACCTTTTATAGTAATGTTGGCAAAAGGTAATGGCTCATTGTTAAATTCTTTATCTAGAATTACTCCCGAAACAGTTCCAGTCTGCGCAAATGTTAACGAGATAAAGAATAAAAATGGTAATAAAATTTTAAGTTTCATGTTGTTGTGTTAAATTTTGCGCAAAGGAACTGCTAATAGGTTACTGAAAAGTTACGGGGTCATTATTATTAGGTTTGTTTTTTGTTACCAAATCGTTAAGCGATTAAATAATTGTTAACAACTTTGAACTATTTATTTTATCTTTACCTTTACAATCGAAAATTAACAAAATCTACTCATGAAGAAGAAGGATATTAAAATCTTATTAGTTGACGATGAGCAAGATATACTAGAGATTGTAGGGTATAATCTTGAGCAAGAAGGATATCAAATTAGTACGGCGTCAAATGGTAAAGAAGCAATCGTAAAAGCTAAAAAAGAACTTCCACATTTAATAATTATGGATGTTATGATGCCTGAAATGGATGGTATCGAAGCTTGTGAAAATATCCGTAAAATTCCTGAATTAGAAAACACCGTTATCACTTTTTTAACCGCTCGTTCAGAAGATTATTCTCAAGTTGCTGGTTTTGATGCTGGAGCTGATGATTACATCGCAAAACCCATAAAGCCAAAAGTTTTAGTAAGTAAAGTTAAGGCTTTATTGAGAAGACTAAAAGAAGATGATGGTTCAAGTGATGTACTGAAAGTAGGTAACATTGAAATCAATAGAGAAGAGTACAAAATAATAAGACAAGACGAAGAAATTGTTTTACCTAGAAAAGAATTTGAATTGTTTTATTTATTAGCTACTAAACCTGGAAAAGTTTTTACAAGGGAAGAAATTCTTGATAAAGTTTGGGGGAATGAAGTTGTTGTAGGTGGTAGAACAATTGATGTGCACATTCGTAAATTAAGAGAAAAAATAGGCGACGACTTCTTTAAAACTATTAAAGGAGTAGGATATAAAATTGAATTTTAATGGCAGCAAACTTTAAAAAGTCATATAAATTTGCTTTTAAATCATCATTATACATAACAATTTTCTTTGTTTTTGTACTTCTATTGTATCATTTTTTAGAACAGCCTTTTGGATATTTTGCAATTATTCCACTAGCTTTTTTACTTTTTACTTTTTCATTCTTTGTAATCCAATATAGAGTAGAACGTTTTATTTATAAAAGAGTTAAAAAAATATACGACGATGTTTCGTTGCTTGAAAATACTACTTTTAGAAACCAACCTATAACTACTGATATGGCTACTTTAACTCAAGAAGTAAAGAAGTTTGCCAGAGACAAAAAACTTGAAATTGAAACATTAAAAATTAGAGAAGAATATCGACGAGAATTTCTAGGGAATGTTTCACACGAATTAAAAACTCCTTTGTTTACAGTACAAGGTTATTTACTTACACTTTTAGATGGTGCAATGGATGACAAAAATATTCGTAAGAAATATTTACAAAGAGCTGAAAAAGGAGTAGAGCGATTAATCTATATCGTTAAAGACTTAGATATGATTACCAAACTTGAAACAGGAGATATTAATATAGAAAGGTCAGAATTTAATGTAGTAGAACTCATTCAAAATGTATTTGACTTACTCGAAATGAGAGCAGCTAAAAAAGATATTACATTAACTTTTGACGTTAAATATAAACATCCTATAAAAGTTTCTGCCGACCAAGAAAAAATTCAACAAGTAATTACTAATTTGGTGATGAACTCTATAAAATACGGAAAACAAGGTGGAACTACAGAAGTAAGTATAGAGGATTTGGTCAATAATAAAGTAATTATTCGTGTTACTGATAACGGGGAAGGAATCGAAAAAAGTCATATTCCTCGTTTATTCGAAAGATTTTATCGTGTAGATAAAAGTGGTGCTCGAAGCGAGGGCGGTTCTGGACTAGGATTAGCAATTGTAAAGCACATTATTGAAAGTCACGAAGAAAAAATTTATGTAGAAAGTCAGTTTGGCGTTGGCTCTGAATTTTCTTTTACATTAGAAAAGGCGAAATAATTGAGACCAACTTACAGCGGTTCCGTTGTTAAAAGTTTGTAAACCTCTGTACATACTTACTTTATCCAGTTTTTCAATTTTAAATTTTTCTTGTTTGCAACTTGGTACAATATTTTCCGATTTTAGTTTTTTAGCTAAATATTCTTGTTCATATTGTCCTGGTGTTGGTATAAAAAAGGCTTTTTTACCTAGAAATGCTAAATCCATTATAGTAGTATAGCCCGAACGACAAATAATTAAATCACTTTCATTAAAAGCAATTTCAAGTTCTTTACTATTCATATAGTTATAGAAAGTTACATTGCCTTCTTGACTTATTTTTTGCTCATTTTCAACAACGCCTTTTACAAATAATGTAGGTTTATTTATACTCTGAAATTCCTTTCTTAGTTTCTCTTCAAGTAAAGTTCTTTGAGGTTCTGGACCTGAAAGCAATACAAAATAATCATATTTTTTAGGTAATTCTTTTTTGTGAATTCTACTCAATGGACCAAGATAGCGTAAATGTTTTAAGGGCTTTTTTAAATGCCCCAATTCACCCGATAAATTTGGACTTGTAGCATAATCAGGAATCCAACATTCATTAAATTTATTAATGAAATAATGATGAATTTTTGTTGTTAAGTAAGAAGTGTTTCCGGTCAATACATTTAATTGATGTGTCATAAAAACACAAGGTACTCTTTTGTAATGAACACCTAATCGATTATCGGAAATAATTCCATCGATTTGTAATTCTTGGACTAGCTTTTCAACAGATTTCTTTTCATTAATTACTGCAGAAATCATTTTAGGAATTTGTAAAAATAACTTCCATTTAAAATTTTTACCATTCGCTGCATATTTAATATCATATGAAGGCAAAACATGATGTCTAAGATTTGGAAATTCTTTTTTTAATAATTCCATAGCAACACCATCAGAAGCAATAATTGGCTCAAAACCATTTTCTAATAATGCGTTTATAATAGGTATGCATCGAGTAGCATGCCCTAATCCCCAATTTAAAGGTGCAATAAGTATTTTTTTAGGCTTATTCAATGTATTCGATCAAATGATTATTGAATTACAAATTAAATATAATTTTTCTTCTGACATATTTCCTTAATTTTACCAAAAAATTAATTTTAACTGTGGGAAGTAAAAATAAATTAAAAAGATTTAGAGAGAATTTAACGTTTTCAAATGTAGTTCAACCAACTAGAGAAGAGGTGGTTGCTGGAGAATTGTCATTTAAAGGAAAGTGGAAAACTGATTTTTTTAAAAATGACAATCCAATTGTTTTAGAGTTAGGTTGTGGAAAAGGAGAATATTCTGTAGGCCTGGCTCAAAAATTTCCAAATAAAAATTTTATTGGTATCGATATTAAAGGTGCACGTTTTTGGCGTGGTGCTAAAACTGCTGTAGAAGAAAACATAAATAATGTTGGGTTTCTTCGTACACAAATTGAATTAGTGGAACATTGTTTTGCTGAAAATGAAGTAGATGAAATTTGGATTACTTTTCCAGATCCGCAAATTAAATACAAACGTACAAAACATCGTATGACGAATTCAGAGTTTTTACAACGCTACAAAAAAATTCTAAAAAATGAGGGAATTGTGCATTTAAAAACGGATAGCGAATTCATGCATGGTTACACTTTAGGTTTATTACATGGAGAAGGTCACGAAGTTTTATATGCAAATCATAATGTATATCGAAACGAAGGAGCTCCTGAAGAAGTAACAAGTATTCAAACTTTTTATGAAAGTCAATATCTAGAACAAAATAAACCCATTACTTATATTAAATTTAAGATAAAGTAAGAAAGGTTACAAAACATATTAAAAGACACTACTAAATTTGAAAAAATAAATAAATGACATTTTTACTTGCAATATTATCAGGTTTGTTTATTTCAATAGTTGGAATTATTATTCCTGGTATGTTGAATATGACAATTGCAAAAATTAGTTTAAATGAAAATCAATCTCAGGCTTTAAAATTTGCTTTTGGAGCAGTTGTTGTCGTTTTTTTTCAAAGTTTTGTAGGAACATATTTTGCCAAATTTTTAGATGCAAATCCTGTTTTTAGTGAAGGATTAAGAAAAGTTGGAACATTTATTTTTATTGCTTTAACGATTGCTTTTACCATAATGGGAATAAAAGCTAACAAACAAAAAGATATAAAAGTAAATGTTGAGGCAAAAAGGAATAGATTTTTTTATGGTATGGCAATGTCGGCTTTTAATATGTTTGCTATTCCTTGGTATGCTTTTACAAGCTTAATGGTTGCATCAAAAGATTTCTTCTTTTATGATATAGTTTCAATTATTTTATTTTCTGTCGCTGCAGCAATAGGAACATATTTAGTATTTTATTTATATGCTAAATTTTTCAAATTAATTGAACATCGTTTAACTTTTATCGTAAAAAATATTAATTTTTTGATAGCTGCACTAACAGGTTTTGTTGCTATATCTTCTTTAATAAAAATGTTTTCATAATGAAAACTAATGGTAAAGACAATTTTTTTGAACGTGTTTACGAAGTGGTTCGGCAAATTCCTTATGGAAAAGTTACTTCTTACGGTGCCATTGCAAAAGCTATTGGTTCGGCACAATCCTCAAGAATGGTGGGTTATGCCATGAATGCTTCGCACAACATGGAAGATGTTCCAGCGCATAGAGTAGTAAACAGAAATGGTATGCTAACCGGGAAACATCATTTTGACGGAACCAATCTCATGCAACAGCTTTTAGAAGCCGAAGGTATTAAAGTGGTTGAAAATAAAATAGTGGATTTTCAAAAACATTTTTGGGAACCCGATTTTTAAAGTTTATTCAAACAGACAAATCGTAAATCTAGTTTGAGTTTCATCGCTTTCAAAAGTTAGATAACCACCGTGGGCTTCAATAATGTTTTTGGATAAAGTAAGACCAATTCCGGCTCCTTCTTTTCTGGTAGTGAAAAACGGTAAAAAGATTTTATCTTCAATTTCTTTTTCAATTCCTTTTCCAGTGTCGGTAATGTAAACAAACAATCTTTTATCTTTGACTTCGCCCGAAAGTGTAATTTGTTTGTTCGTTTTGTCGGCAAGTGCGTAAATACTATTGGTTAAGAGATTGATTAAAACTTGTTCCAATTGCTGTTTATCAACCGAAATCCATCGGTCAAAACCAATTTCATTAACTACAAAAATCTGTTCTTTTTTCAATAAAGGTTGCATAATTTGCAAGCTGTTTTTTAGCAATTCTTGTAAAGCCGTTTTCTCTTTTTTAGGCGAAGGCAATGCTGCAAGTTTTCTATAATTTTCTACGAATTGTTGTAAATGACGGGTTCTGTTAGTAATGGTGTCAATACTTTCTTTAATGTCGCTAAGGTCTTCAGCAGAAAGCGAATCTTGTTGTGTGGTTTCTTGTAAATTTTGTGCCAAAGCATGAATAGGCGTTAACGAATTCATTAACTCATGCGAAATCACTTTCATTAAATTAATCCAAGCTTCTTTTTCTTTCTTTTCAATTACTTTTTGAATCGAATCGAGTAAAACGATATAATAATCTTTATCGTAAATTTTACTTTTTGCTGTTTGTAAAATAAAAGTTTGGTAGTCTTGTTTTTCAACCCGAATTTGCAAAGGCGTTTTAAAATCAGAAAAGTCGTGTTCTTCAATAATTTGGCACAAAGCCGGAATATATTGATTCAGATAATGCCATTTAGAAACTTTTGTGGTTTTAAAATGATGTGAAAAGTAATCGTTTATCAGCGTAATATCCCAATCCGAATCTTTCTTTTCTAAAATAAGAACAGA
>JAIXHM010000040.1 GCA_030145825.1 Flavobacterium sp. | reverse complement strand
GGAGTTAAAGAAGTTCGTGCTTGGACTATTAAAGTGGGTGATACTGCGCCAAAAGCGGCTGGAGTAATTCATACCGACTTCGAAAAAGGATTTATTAGAGCTGAAGTTATCGCATTTGAAGATTTTTCTAATTACGGATCTGAAGCAAAGGTAAAAGAAGCAGGAAAACTTCGAGTTGAAGGAAAAGAATATATCGTTAAAGATGGTGATGTAATGCATTTCCGTTTTAATGTGTAAACAAGAAAATAGAGAAAAGAATAAAGAATATAAAAAAACCGTCTTGTAATATTATGAGACGGTTTTTTTACTAATTACTTATCATTTTTACTCTTCCCTAAACTCTAAAATATCACCAGGTTGGCAATCTAAAACTTTACAAATAGCTTCTAAAGTGTTAAATCTTATAGCTTTAGCTTTTCCAGTTTTTAAAATAGACAAATTGGCTAATGTTAACCCAACTTTTTCCGATAGTTCATTCAACGACATTTTTCGCTTTGCCATCATTACATCTAAGTTTACTATGATTGCCATAATTTAAACGGTTAAGTCGTTTTCTTCCTGAATTTCAGTTCCTCTTTGCATAATTACTGCAATTATATAGATTAATCCAGCAAAAAATAACATTTCTTCTGTATTCCATTCAATTGGCACATTTTGAATTTTATGACTAGCAAAAGTTGCTTGAGATTTTGCAACTGCACTAAAAATTCCTGCTGTAAGCGTAAAATAACTAATATCAAATATGTATTTGGTGCTTTTTGAATTAAAAGGTTTGTCAAACTTTAAAAAAGTAAACAATTTTACTACTCTGTATGCAATAAAAGCTTTTAAAAATGAAAGTATAACATATGAAGACATAATTATATGATATCTTAAAATATCCTTTTTATATAAAAGACTTAAATCTAATTTATTGTACAGATTATAAGTAGCCTCTGGATTTATAAATACACTATAAAAGTAATTTACTATTATTGCTCCACTTTCGATACATAATCCAATGAATATTATCCAAAATAATACATTCATTATAGATACAATTATTTTTGTTGTTGTTGAGTTCATATTGAATTAGTTTTAAAATTTATTCAAAAATATAAAATATTTATTGAAAAACAATAAATTTATAAAAAAAACATTCTCAATCTTCTTTATAAAGCTGAATTGTCGATAACTTGTTGTAGTTCAGCTTTCATTTTTATATCATTTCCTTTATATTAGCAGAAAATCCAAAAACTGCATATGCTAGAGCAAAATCAATATACCGAAGACAATATACGTTCACTCGAGTGGCAAGAGCATATCCGTATTCGTCCGGGTATGTATATTGGTAAATTAGGAGACGGTTCTACTCCCGATGACGGTATCTATATCCTTCTAAAAGAGGTCTTAGATAACTGTATCGACGAATTTGCTATGGGTGCTGGTAAAACAATTGAAGTTACCATTAAAGATCGTTTGGTTACCGTTCGCGATTATGGTCGTGGAATTCCTCTTGGTAAAGTAGTCGATGTAGTTTCTAAAATGAACACGGGTGGTAAATACGATTCTAAAGCATTTAAAAAATCAATTGGATTAAATGGTGTAGGGACTAAAGCTGTTAATGCTTTGTCAAGTTTTTTTAGAGTAGAATCAGTTCGTGATAATCAACAAAAAGCTGCCGAATTCTCTGCGGGTATTTTAACTCAAGAAGAAGATGTAGCTGAATCAACCAAGCGTCGTGGTACAAAAGTTTCTTTCGTAGCCGATGAAACCATATTCAAGAATTACAAATATCGAAATGAGTATGTAGAAAAAATGTTGAAAAATTACACGTATTTAAATCGTGGATTAACATTGTACTACAACGGTGAAAAGTTTTATTCAGAACACGGATTAAAAGATTTATTAGACGAAAACATTCTTGAAGAAGAAAGAGTTTATCCAATTATTCATCTCGAAGGCGATGATATTGAAATAGCTATTACACACAGCCGTACGCAATATTCTGAAGAGTATTATTCTTTCGTAAACGGACAAAACACTACGCAAGGCGGAACACATTTAGGAGCATTTCGCGAAGGTGTTGTACGAACCTTAAAAGAGTTTTATAATAAAAACTTCGAAGCGTCAGATATCCGTAAATCTATAGTAGCGGCAATAGCGATTAAGGTGGAAGAACCAGTTTTTGAATCGCAAACCAAAACAAAATTAGGTTCAACCGATATGGGTCCGAAAGGCCCAACCGTTCGTACGTTTGTAAACGATTTTATTAAAACCAAACTCGATAATTTCTTACATAAAAATCCAGAAGTTGCGGATGCTTTACTTCGTAAAATTTTACAAGCAGAACGCGAGCGTAAAGAACTTTCGGGTATTCGAAAGTTAGCGAAAGAGCGTGCTAAAAAGGCGAGTTTACACAATAAAAAATTACGCGATTGCCGTGTGCATTTACCCGATACTAAAAACCCAAGATACTTAGAAAGTACACTTTTTATTACCGAGGGAGATTCAGCATCGGGTTCGATTACAAAATCTCGTGATGTAAATACACAAGCGGTTTTCTCACTTCGTGGAAAGCCTTTAAATTCTTACGGAATGAGTAAGAAAATTGTGTATGAAAACGAAGAGTTTAATTTGCTTCAAGCAGCTTTAGATATTGAAGAAGATTACGAAAACTTACGTTATAATAACATAGTAATTGCTACCGATGCCGATGTCGATGGTATGCACATTCGATTGTTATTAATTACATTTTTCTTGCAGTTTTTCCCTGAACTAATAAAAGAAGGACATTTGTACATTTTACAAACACCGTTATTCCGTGTGCGTAACAAGAAAGAAACGATTTATTGTTACAGTGATGAAGAACGTATTAACGCCATAGAGAAATTAAAGCCAAAACCAGAAATTACACGATTTAAAGGTTTAGGAGAAATTTCACCCGATGAGTTTAAATATTTCATTGGTGCCGATATGCGTCTCGATCCGGTAATGTTAGATAAAGCTATGTCGATTGAAAAGTTATTAGAATTCTATATGGGGAAAAACACACCAGACCGACAAGAATTTATTATCAATAACTTAAAAGTAGAGTTAGATACGGAAGAAGAGTTACTAAAAAGCAATTAACTGTAAACTGTTAACAGATAACTGTCAACTAAAACATGAGTGAAGAAAATCAAAATATAAATCCAGAAGAAAACCAAGAATATGTTCCTGAAAATCAAGAGCAAGTAGAACATTCCGATTCTATTGTTAAGGTTAATGGAATGTACAAAGACTGGTTTTTAGATTATGCCTCTTACGTAATTTTAGAGCGTGCAGTTCCGGCAATTGAAGATGGTTTTAAACCGGTTCAACGTCGTATTATGCATTCTATGAAAGAGTTAGATGATGGTCGTTACAACAAAGTTGCCAACATCATCGGACATACCATGCAGTATCATCCACACGGAGATGCAAGTATTGGCGATGCTATGGTTAACATTGGACAGAAAGATTTATTAATCGATTGTCAAGGAAACTGGGGTAATATTTTAACAGGTGATGGCGCAGCAGCTCCGCGTTATATAGAAGCGCGTTTGAGTAAGTTTGCAGGAGATGTTTTATTCTCACCAAAAGTTACAGAGTGGCAATTGAGTTATGACGGACGTAAAAATGAACCGATTCATCTTCCGGTAAAGTTTCCATTGCTGTTAGCACAGGGTGGAGAAGGAATTGCGGTAGGTTTATCGACAAAAGTATTACCGCATAATTTCAATGAATTAATTGATGCATCTATTAAAATTTTAAAAGGAAAACCTTTTACACTATATCCTGATTTTCCAACTGCAGGTATTGCCGATGTTTCCAATTATAACGATGGAATGCGTGGCGGACGAGTTCGAGTTCGTGCAAAAATTGCAACTTTAGATAAAAATACGTTAGTCATAACACAAATTCCTTTTGGTTCTGATACTTCAAAATTGATTGATAGTATTTTGAAAGCAAACGAAAAAGGGAAAATTAAAATCAAGAAGATTGAGGATAATACAGCTGCTGAGGTTGAAATTTTAGTACATCTACCTGCAGGTGTATCACCAGATAAAACTATTGATGCCTTATATGCTTTTACTGATTGTGAATCGTCAATTGCTCCATTAGGTTGTGTTATCGAAAATTGTAACAAACCTTTGTTTATTGGTGTTTCTGATATGTTGAAGATTTCAACAAACAGAACGGTAAATATATTAAAGCGAGAGCTTGAGATTCAATTAGATGAATTAGAAAATAAATGGCATTTTGCAAATTTGGAAAAAATATTCATTCGTGAAGAAATGTATATCGATTTCAAATTGTATAGCGATAGAGAGTCATTATATCAATATTTATACAAGCGTTTTGAACCTTTTAAAAATATTTTGATTCGCGAAATTACAGATGATGATTTGCAAAAGTTAACGCAAATTCCAATGATTCGTATTACGCGTTTCGATTCGGATAAAGCAGATGATGCAATTGCAAAATTAGAAACTGAAATAGAACAAGTAAAACATCATTTAGATCATTTAATTGAATTTGCGATTGATTATTTTACAACTTTAAAAGAGAAATATGGTAAAGGTCGCGAGCGTCAAACTGAGTTAAGAAGTTTCGATACTATTGAAGCGACTAAAGTGGTTTTACGTAATACAAAGTTATATGTAAATCGCGAGGAAGGTTTCATTGGTACAAGTTTGAAGAAAGATGAATATGTTGCGGATTGTTCTGATATTGATGATGTAATTGTCTTTTTACGCGATGGTAAAATGGTTATAACAAAAGTAGATGATAAGAAGTTTGTAGGTAAAGATATTATTCATATTGCTGTTTTCGATAAAAACGATAAACGCACAATTTATAATATGATTTATCGCGATGGTAAAAATGGCGCTTCGTTTATTAAACGTTTCAATGTTTCGGGAGTTACTCGAGATAAAGAATATGATTTAACACAAGAAAAACCTGGAAGCCAAGTGTTGTATTTTTCAGCGAATCCAAACGGCGAAGCTGAAGTAGTTACAATTTTATTACGCCAAGTTGGAAGTGTAAAAAAACTAAAATGGGATGTCGATTTTGCAGATATTATGATTAAAGGGCGTGCTTCTAAAGGAAATACGGTTTCAAAATATCCAATAAAGAGAATCGAATTAAAAGAAAAAGGAATTTCAACACTTCGTCCGCGTAAAATTTGGTTCGACGATACCGTTCAGCGTTTAAATGTAGATGGTAGAGGAGAGCTTTTAGGCGAATTTAAACCAAACGATCGATTATTAATTATCAATCAATCGGGGAAAATAAAAACAATTATTCCAGAATTAACGACACATTTTGAAGATGATATGATTGTGTTAGAAAAATGGAAGCCAACAAAACCAATTTCAGCCATTTATTATGATGGAGAAAAAGAGCGTTACTATGTTAAACGATTTTTAATTGAAAATGAGAATAAAGAAGAAATTTTTATTTCGGAGCATGAGAAATCTCAATTGGAAATTGTTTCTACTGATTGGCGACCAATGGCTGAGGTTGTTTTTGCTAAAATAAAAGGTATTCAAAAAGAAAATCTTACTGTTAATTTAGAAGAATTTATTTCAGTTAAGGGAATAAAAGCTTTGGGTAACCAATTAACGACAGATAAGATAAAACAAATTAATATGTTAGAACCGCTTCCTTTTGAAGAACCAATTGAACCTGAACCAGAAAAAATGGAAGTTACTAATGAAGAAGATGTTTCAGAAGAAATAAAAACCGATTTAGATGAAGATGGACAAATAACTTTAAGTTTAGATTAATATAAAAAAATCCTGCTTTTATGCAGGATTTTTTGTAATTTCAAGAGTTATGAAAAAGTTGTATATAAAAAATATGGTTTGTAATCGTTGCGTGTTGGTCGTGCAAACAGAACTTGAAAAACTAAATTTCCCTACAAAAGAAATAAATTTAGGTGAAGTTATTTTCCAAAATTCAATCTCTGAAGCCGATAAAAAGTTAATTGGTAATCATTTAGAACGTTTTGGTTTTCAATTATTAGACGATGATAATAGTAAAATCATAGAAAAAATTAAGGCTACTCTAATCGATTTAATTCAAAATAAAAACAATGATATTTTAGTTAATGTTTCCGATTATTTACAAGATTCACTTCATCAAGATTATAGCAAGTTAAGTAATTTGTTTTCTGAAATTGAAGGAATAAGTATCGAAAAATATTTCATTAATTTAAAAATTGAGAAAGTAAAAGAATTAATTGTTTATGATGAATTATCACTTTCTGAAATTGCTGATTTATTGCATTATAGTAGTAGTGCACATTTAAGTAATCAGTTTAAAAAAGTAACTGGTTTTACACCTTCATATTTTAAGAAAATGAAAGGTAATAAACGTACCCAACTCGATAAATTATAAATGTTGCAAATTCTATCCATAATTGTGTAAATTATTTTGTGAGTAGTTTCAGAACTTTGTAGTATAAAATATTGCAATTATGAAACATACCTATAAAATATCAGGAATAACTTGCGATGGTTGTGTTGCAAATGTGAAAAAAAAACTTCAAGCAAATACTTTAATTTCAGATGTTACAATAGATAAAGCAACAGGAATTACTGAAATTACGATGAAAAATCATGTTTCGCTCCAAGAATTACAAGAAAATTTAGGAGGAAACGAAAGTAAATATCAAATTTCAACTACAAGAGATAAACTTCCTGAACCGCCAAAGTCTTGTTGTTCTGTTTCAGAACATCATCATCACGAATCAAAGGAAAGTAGTTTTTCTATACAACCGGGTAAATATTATTGCCCAATGCATTGCGAAGGCGATAAAGTTTATGATAATCCTGGCGATTGTCCTGTTTGTGGAATGGATTTAGTAAAACAACCAGAACTTATTCAAAAAGTACAGTTTACTTGCCCTATGCATCCCGAAGTAATTTCAGATGAACCGGGAAGTTGTCCAAAATGTGGAATGGATTTAGTTCCACTTGAACCAACAACTTCAGAAGAAGAAAAAACATATCAAAAACTGTGGAAAAAAATGAAAATAGCATTACTTTTTAGTATTCCTGTTTTTATTATTTCCATGTCCGATATGATTCCGAATAATCCTTTACATTCTATTATGAGTATGGAACAATGGAATTGGATGCAATTTTTTTTAACACTACCTGTTGTTTTTTACGCGTGTTGGATGTTTTTTGAAAGAGCATGGCGTTCTATAGTAAATTGGAATTTGAACATGTTTACACTCATTGGAATTGGTACAGGTGTAGCCTTTATTTTTAGTATTTTCGGTTTATTATTTCCAGCTATTTTTCCACCTCAATTTAAAACCCAAGAGGGAACTGTTCATTTATATTTTGAAGCAACAGCAGTTGTTTTAACATTAGTTTTATTAGGGCAATTACTAGAAGCAAAAGCACATACCAAAACAAGTGGCGCTATAAAAGAGTTATTAAAGTTAGCACCATCGGAAGCTACAATTGTAGAAAATGGTATAGAAAGAAAAGTATCCATACATTCCATTCAAAAAGGAGCAATTTTAAGAGTAAAACCCGGTGAGAAAATTCCTGTCGACGGTGAAATTACGGAAGGTTCGACAACTATAGATGAGTCGATGATAACTGGCGAACCCATTCCAGTTGAGAAAGATGTTGCAGATAAAGTGAGTTCAGGAACTATAAACGGTACAAAATCTTTTTTAATGATAGCCGAAAAAGTAGGTTCAGAAACCTTATTGTCACAAATAGTACAAATGGTAACAGATGCAAGTCGTTCTAGAGCACCAATTCAAAATTTAGTAGATAGAATTTCAAGATATTTTGTTCCCATCGTAGTTATTATTTCAGTAGTAACATTTTTAGTTTGGTGGCAATTTGGACCTGAACCAAAATTGGTTTACGCATTTATAAATGCCATTGCAGTATTAATCATTGCCTGTCCATGTGCACTGGGTTTAGCTACACCCATGTCGGTTATGGTTGGAGTAGGAAAAGGAGCTAGTTCAGGAGTTTTAATTAAAAACGCTGAGGCTATTGAAAAAATGGATAAAATTGATGTTTTAATTACTGATAAAACGGGAACAATAACAGAGGGAAAACCATCTGTAGAAAACATTGTTATTAAAAAAGGAAATATTGATGAAGTTTTAAGTAAAACAGCATCAATAAATAAAAATAGCGAACATCCATTAGCAAATGCTATTGTAGAGTATGTTGATTCAAAAGGAATTAAATTTCAAAAAGCAGAAAAATTTGATTCAATTACGGGTAAAGGAGTTAAAGGAATGGTAAATGGAACTTCTGTTTACATTGGTAACAAAAAATTGCTTGAACAAGAACAAATTCTAATAAGTAGTCAATTTGAAGATGAAGTATTAGTAGCGCAAAAACAAGGTAAAACGGTTTCATATATTGCTATTGATAAAAAAGTTGTGGCTTATATCGTTATAAAAGATGCTATTAAGAAAACGAGTTTACAAGCCATAAAAGAATTGCAAAATAAAGGTGTTGAAGTAATTATGTTAACCGGTGATAATGAAAATACGGCAAAAGCAGTGGCTTCAGAAGTTAATTTAACGCATTATAAAGCAAGTTGTTTGCCACAAGATAAATTAGAATATATTAAAAAGTTGCAAGCTGAAGGTAAAATTGTAGCAATGGCTGGTGACGGAATTAATGACGCGCCAGCACTAGCGCAAGCCGATATTGGTATTGCTATGGGAACAGGAACTGATGTAGCTATTGAAAGTGCAAAAATAACTTTAGTTAAAGGCGATTTAATGGGAATTGTGAAAGCAAAAAACTTGAGTCATGCTGTCATGCGAAATATCAAACAGAATTTATTCTTCGCATTTATTTATAATTCATTAGGAATTCCTGTTGCAGCAGGAGTTTTATTTCCTTTTTTCGGATTACTGCTTTCACCTATGATTGCTGCATTAGCAATGAGTTTTAGTTCTGTTTCAGTTATAGCAAATGCATTACGATTACGAACCATTAAAATTTAAATTATAATTGTGATCCAATTTATTAATAAAAGCAACTATTAAATTAATTGATGTTGAATTAATGTTTAGTTAATCACTTAACTTTTCAATAATGCAGAGATAAATCTAAAGTAAGATTCTGTTTAAAATAACGTTACAAACAATTTATACTTTCGCTATAGTAGATTTAGATAGAAATTATTTCAAAGGAATTAGTGAAATAAATAAAATTTAAGTTGTTGTGTTGTAAAAAAAGCCGAGTTTTACTCGGCTTTTTTAATGTTTTTATTTCAAAGTTATTTCACTTTTGTAACAACACCTCGTTGTTTTTTTGTTTCACCCACATAAGAATATTCAAAAGAATAACCCTTATCGTTTGTAGTCAAAATTTTCATGTGAATCGATTTTTTCTCTTCTCTATTTCTAGGGTGCAATTTTTGTAAAACAAACTCACAATCATTAATCCATCTAACACTAGATGTATCAATTGTTCCTCTAAAATTTTCAATTTGTAACGAGTCGTTTCTTTCAAAAACCGAAGTTTCGGTTTTTCCATCAATTTCCTGCGAAAATTCAAATTTTCCTGTTTTAAAATCGGTGCAATTTCTTTCTTGTTGGTAACACGAAACTAAGCTTAAAGAGAATAATAATGCAATTTTTTTCATTTATAAGGAGCTTTTCCAGCTATTCGCTTTATCTTTTTTTTGTAAAAAAGGATATCGCTACTATCTGGGCTATTTTAATTTTTTTAATTCATCATCAGTAAAATGCTGTAACGATTTTTCTTGCGAAAATTTATCAGCATTATAATCATTTGATTTGTTTTTTGGAATAGAAAGGCTATCCCAAGAAGTTTGTTTTAGCATTTTGGCATAAAAAACAATTTGACCTATATGATAAGGATAATGTGCTAATTGCCTATTTATAGCGTCAACAACAGTTTGTCCTTGATTGCGAATGTAAATAATCTTATTTAAATCTTCGGGTTCTAAACTGTTTAGGGTAGAAAAAAAGCAATCCCAACCTTTGTTCCAAAAAGCTAAAAGTTCGGTTTTAGTAACGAGTTCATTTTCAAATTCACCATCTCTATTACGCCATTCTTTTTCTCCATCAGTTGTTAAAAAATCTGTCCAACGCGATAACATATTTCCAGCCATGTGTTTTATAATAACCGCAATCGAATTGGTATCATCATTAACCGAAATAAAAAATTGCGAATCTTCAAGTTGATCTATAGCTTTTTCAGCAATTGTTTTATAATACAACATTTGCTTTTTGATGCTTTCAATATAAATATCACTTATTTCTGTCGCCATCAAACATGCTTTTTGTAATGGTAGTTACTCCTTTAAAAAGTAAATAAACCGCTAAAACACAAATTAAAATTCCTAATAACAGTACAAAAGGATATAAAGGATGACCTTGGTTTTTAAAAGCACTATTAATTACAACCGGTCCCATAAATAAAAATGGAAGTGAGCCTGCTAATTTTTTTACGCCTTTAAATAAGACTTCTTTATCAGTTGCCATTAGAAAGTTACGTTAAAACCAATACCGTTTTGGTTTGTGATAATATTTACATCAAAGTTAAAACCTAAAGTTTTTTCTTTCGATAAAGTACTGTTATAAGCTTCAAGACTTTGTTCCATCTTTTTTGTTCTTCCTACTAAAATAGGAATTGAAACAGCTACTAGCCCTGCACCTGCATAAGTAAAACCACCTGGATAATCCTCATCAGAAACTAAAGCTTTAACGGCATCTCCAGCAATTAAACCACAACCAAGACCTAATGCAAAACCTCCTAAAGAAGATTTAGTTTTAGATTTTTTGTATAAATTGTAAGCTTCTAAATTGTTGTTTTTTAAATGATTTTTAATGTCGTAGCCCGAATATTGTTCTCCATCTACAAAGAATTTTCCTTTTGTTAATTCGATTGGCTTGTTAGCCGGAATTTCTTTCGGACCAATATTTCTTTGAGCAAAAGCAGTAAACCCGATTAAAGCGAAAAATATAAAAAGTAACTTCTTCATAATTGATTAAGGTTATTTTGTGTTATAATTATTTATAGCGTTTCTTACGTTTCCAAATTTAATTAATAATTCTTTAGCTTCCTCATAATTTACCGAAAGTTCTTCCATAATCATTCGCGTTCCTCTATCGACTAATTTATTATTGCTCAATTGCATGTCGACCATTTTATTGCCTTTCACACGACCTAATTGAATCATGGTGGTTGTTGAAATCATGTTTAAGACTAATTTTTGTGCAGTTCCCGCTTTCATACGACTACTTCCTGTAACAAATTCGGGACCTACTACAACTTCAATAGGAAATTGAGCCGTTTTGGATAATGGACTTGCTTCGTTACAAGTTATACAGCCTGTTATGATATTATTTTGATTACATTTTTCCAATCCACCAATAACATAAGGAGTTGTTCCAGAAGCAGCAATACCAATTACAACATCATTTTCATTGATATTCCATTCTTGTAAATCTTTCCAAGCTTGTTCAGTGTCGTCTTCTGCAAACTCAACTGCTTTTCGAATAGCATTATCGCCACCAGCAATTAATCCAATAACCAAATCAAAAGGAACTCCAAAAGTTGGTGGGCATTCCGAAGCATCAACAATTCCTAAACGCCCAGAAGTTCCAGCTCCAATGTAGAATAATCTCCCTCCATTTTTCATTTTGGCAACTATTTGCTCCACTAAAATTTCAATTTGTGGTAAGGCTTTTTCAATAGCTAAAGGAACAGTCTTGTCTTCGTTATTAATATTTTCTAACAATTCAGAAACCGACATCTTTTCTAAATGTTCGTATTTTGAAGATTGTTCTGTAGTTTTAGTAAAAGTCATTTATAGAATGTTTTCTATTCAAATATATAAAATATTGTTTTGAAATTGTTTATAAGTGCAACAATGAAAAATTAAATAAAATAGGCCAAAACTACACCTAAAACGATAACTAATAATTTTGCTAAATTAAATTTGTGGCCTTCACTACTTTCAAAAATAATGGTAGATGAAATATGGAATAAAATACCAATTACAATTCCAGAGATTTGCGTGTAATAATGCGTCAAGAAATTTAAATTTTCAGACAAATAGGTTCCTACTGGAGTCATTAATGCAAAGCCTATCATGAACAAGAAAATTGCATTTTTATTCAGTTTCGCATTTTGTAAAAACGTAGTTAAAATAATAGCAATAGGGAAGTGATGAATCGCAATTCCGTAAGCTAAATGATTATTTTGGTTAATTGGCATTCCTTCTAATAAAGCATGTAAACACAAACTAAAAAATAATAACCAGGGCATGTTATGATGATGGTCGTGAGAATGAACGTGTCCGTGTTCAGCACCTTTAGAAAAATATTCTAGTATAATTTGAAATATAATTCCCACCATAATAAAAATCCCAATTGGACTACTATGATGATGGTGATGTTCTTCACTATCATGTAAATCTGCTTCGTAAACTTCAGGTAATAAATGCATCACCGTTAAAGCTAAAAGGAATGAACCACTAAAGGCAAGTAATAGTTTTAAGTTTTTCTTACTCTTTGGTTTTAAAAACAAAGCAATAAAATATCCTATTAAAACAGATAAAAGGGGAAAAATATAAATTTCTATATCCATTATTTAAATATCATAATTAAGCGTTCCGATTGATTTTTGTAGAATTTTTGTAATTTGTAGTTACCAAAAATATCCAACAAGTAAATTCCTGCTTCTTCCATCATTTGTTCAAAATCTTCTAAACGTAAAGCTTGTACTTTTTCAGTATAATGATGTTTTTCTCCATTTGCTTCAAAATCAATTTCTTTGTAAATATGATTGTCTTTTACATAGCGTTTAATATGAAAATCAATACCATCAACAGATTTTACTTCTTCAGGAACTAAATTTTCAATAACATAATCAACATTCATAAAATCGATACAAGCAAAACCAGTTTCATCTAAACTATTATGAATCGCTTTTAAAGTTGTTAAATTGTCAGCATCATCTTCAAAATAACCAAAGCTTGTAAACAAATTAAAAATGGCATCAAACTTTTCATCACAAGTTTTACGCATATCATGCACTTTAAAATGTAAAGTGTCATTTGCAAATTTTGAAGCTTCAAGAATACTATTTTCTGATAAATCAGCTCCAGTTACATCATAACCTAAAGAATTCAAATAAATAGAATGACGTCCTTTTCCACAAGCTAAATCTAATATTTTAGCATTTTCAGGAAGGTTTAAATATTGTGTGAGATTATCCATAAAGTGTTGAGCTTCTGTATAATCTCGATCTTTATATAAAATGTGATAATATGGTGTGTCGAACCAAGAGGCGTACCATTTCTCTTTTTGATTTTCGTTTGCAGGCATTTATTCTGTTACAAAAGGTTTAAACACGCAAATTTAATGTATTTTTGCATAACAATTGCATTGAATTTACCGAATGGAAAACTTTAAAATGGTTGCCAAAACATTTTTTGGCTTCGAAGAAATATTAGCCAAAGAATTACAACAATTAGGAGCTCAAAAAGTAGAACAAGGAACTCGAGTAGTGAGCTTTATTGGTGATAAAGGTTTTATGTACAAAGCTAATTTAGCCTTACGTACCGCTATTAAAATCTTAAAACCTGTAAAAACTTTTAAAGCGTTTAATGAAAAAGGATTATATACTGGAATTCAAGGAATTGATTGGAGTAATTATTTAAACGAACACCAAACTTTTGTGGTGGAAACGACCTTACATTCCGATCAATTTACTCATAGTCAGTTTGTAGCATTAAAAACTAAAGATGCAATTGTTGACCAATTTCGTGAGAAAACAGGTAACCGACCAAACATTGATAAAGATTTTCCTGATTTAAGAATTCATGTTCATATTGATAGAGATTTAGTTACGGTTTCTTTAGATACTTCTGGTGCATCTTTACATCATAGGGGATATCGTACGGCAACAAATATTGCTCCTATTAATGAAGTGTTAGCAGCTGGAATGTTGTTGTTAACAGGTTGGGAAGGAAATTCTCATTTCTTAGATCCTATGTGTGGAAGTGGAACTATTTTAGCAGAAGCAGCTATGATAGCGTGTAATATTCCAGCAAATATTAATAGAAAAGAGTTTGCATTTGAACGATGGAAAGATTGGGACAGTGAATTGTTTGATATGATTTTAGAATCGTTATTGAAGAAGACAAAAGAGTTTCATTATACCATTACAGGTTATGATAAAGCGCCAAGTGCAGTAAGTAAGGCAAAAGATAATATTCGAAATGCTAATTTAGATGAATATATAAGTATTCGTCATGAAGATTTTTTTCAAACTGAAAAAATGAGTGAAGGACCATTACACATGGTTTTCAATCCGCCTTATGGAGAACGTTTAAACATAGAAATGGAACGTTTTTATAGAGAAATTGGAGATACTTTAAAACGTAATTATCCTAATACAAATGCTTGGTTTATTACGGCAAATTTAGAAGCTCTAAAATTTGTTGGGTTAAAACCTAGTAGAAAAATTAAGCTATTTAATGGAAAATTAGAAGCCCGTTTGGTGAAGTATGAAATGTATGAAGGAAGCAAAAGAGCTAAGTTTAATTAGATAATTTGACAATGTGTCGATGAGTCAATAATCTTTAAATTATTTAATTTTTCAATTTTTAAATCAAAACTGATGAGTAAAAAGACAAAAGCATTCTTATATAATTTAGCTGGATTTATGGTGTTTTTTGTACCAACATGGGTAATTTGTACTAATGTTTTTGGTATGGAAGGTTTTTTACCTAAAATGATTGCTTTAGTAATTTCTATATTTTTATCGCCTAAATTTCAGTTTATTAAAACAGCGGAAGGAGATAAAATTTTTATGAAATGGTTATTTGTAAAAGGAATTAAAGAAGTAAAGTAATATGTTTACAGTTGCTCAAATTCATGAGGCTCATGATAAAGTAAAGTCAGGAGCTGATTTTCCGAAATATATTCAGGAAATTAAAAACTTAGGAGTAATAGGTTTTGAAACTTTTGTGGTTGATAGTCATACAGAATATTATGGACTGGATAACTTCAAAACAGAGTCGGAAGCTATGTATGCCAATTTGGAAATTAGTGATGCATCAAATAAAACAGAATTTGTAGAAAGATTACAAATACATCAAAGAGGAGAAACTGATTATTTTACGTTTTGTAAAGATTGTGCAGAAACAGGAATTGAAAAATGGATCGTTTCTTTAACTGAAATGACTTGTATTTATTACGATAAAAATGGAAATGAAATTTTAATAGAACAGATTCCTTCTTAATTAGATAAATAAAAAAAACCGTTACAATTTGTAACGGTTTTTTTGTTTTATATTCTATTTTCTAAATTCAAAAATCTGAAATCTACAAGTGAATCACTTCGCCATAAGCATCAGCAACTGCTTCCATAACCGCTTCACTCATTGTTGGGTGAGGGTGAACTGCTTTTAAGATTTCATGACCTGTAGTTTCTAATTTACGAGCTACAACTGCTTCAGCAATCATATCGGTAACTCCAGCACCAATCATGTGGCAACCTAACCATTCACCATATTTAGCGTCGAAAATTACTTTTACGAAACCATCAGGCGTTCCAGCCGCTTTTGCTTTACCAGAAGCCGAGAATGGGAATTTACCAACTTTAATTTCGTATCCTTTTTCTTTTGCTGCTTTTTCAGTTAAACCTACAGATGCAATTTCTGGAGTTGCATAAGTACAACCTGGAATGTTTCCGTAATCTAACGCTTCTACATGTAAACCTGCAATTTTTTCCACACATAAAATTCCTTCAGCAGAAGCTACGTGAGCTAAAGCTTGTCCTGGTGTTACATCACCAATAGCGTAGTAACCTGGAACATTTGTTTGGTAATATGCATTAACTAAGATTTTATCTCTATCGGTAGCAATACCTGTTTCTTCTAATCCGATGTTTTCTATGTTGGTTTTAATTCCAACAGCTGATAATAAGATATCTGCTTCTAAAACTTCTTCTCCTTTAGCTGTTTTAACGAATGCTTTAACTCCATTTCCAGAAGTATCAATTCTTTCTACTGAAGAGTTTGTCATTACGTTGATACCTGCTTTTTTCAAAGAACGCTCAAATTGTTTTGAGATATCTTCGTCCTCAACTGGAACTACGTTTGGCATAAACTCAACAATAGTAACTTCTGTTCCCATTGAATTATAGAAATGTGCAAACTCAACTCCAATAGCACCAGAACCTACAACAATCATTTTCTTTGGTTGCTCTGCTAAAGTCATTGCTTGGCGGTAACCAATAACCTTTTTACCATCTTGAGGTAAGTTTGGTAATTCTCTTGAACGAGCACCAGTTGCTATAATAATATGATCTGCACTATATTCAGTTACTTTACCATCTGCAGCTGTAACATCAACTTTTTTACCTGGTTTTAATTTACCAAAACCGTCAATAACGTCAATTTTATTTTTTTTCATTAAGAATTGAACACCTTTGCTCATTCCATCAGCAACAGAACGAGAACGTGCAATTACAGCTCCGAAATCTTTCTCAACATTGTCTACTTTTAAACCATAATCAGAAGCGTGCTTTAAGTAATCGAAAACTTGAGCCGATTTTAATAAAGCTTTCGTAGGAATACATCCCCAGTTTAAGCAAATTCCACCTAAGTTTTCTTTTTCAACTACAGCAACTTTAAATCCTAATTGCGATGCTCTAATAGCGGTAACATAACCACCAGGACCACTTCCTAAAACTATGATATCGTATTTCATTTGTTTGTTATATTTCGGTTTAATTTATTTGTTTGCGAATTTAAGAATTAATTTTTTAAAAGTGATTAGTAAAGAGTAATTAGTCTTTTTAATTTTAAAACTAATTACTCTTTACTATTCACTTTTTACTGATTTATGCGCTAACTGAAAACTGTGAATCGTATAATTTTCGATAATAACCATTTTCTTTTTGAACTAATTCGTTGTGAGAACCTTTTTCAACTATTTGACCTTTATCCATTACTAAAATAGTATCGGCATTAATAATAGTTGCCAAACGATGTGCAATAACAATTGATGTTCTGTCTTTAGTTATTTTTTCGGTAGCACTTTGAATCATTTCTTCTGCATGAGTATCTACTGAAGAAGTGGCTTCGTCTAAAATTAAAATACTTGGATTACTTACATAAGCTCTTAAAAAAGCAATTAATTGTCTTTGGCCAGATGAAAGCATTACGCCGCGCTCTTTTACATTGTATTGATAACCGTTTGGTAAACTCATAATGAAATTATGAATACCAATTTTCTTAGCGGCATTTTCAACCTGTTCCTGAGTAATTTCAGGATTGTAAAGCGTAATATTATTGTAAATAGTATCGGCAAACAAGAAAACATCTTGTAATACTACGGCTATTTGTTTGCGTAAACTAGAAAGTGTATAATCTTGAATTTTAACACCTTCAATTGTAATTTCCCCCGAATCAATTTCGTAAAAACGATTCAGTAAATTTATAATAGTCGATTTTCCAGCACCCGTACTTCCTACAATTGCGATGGTTTGTCCGGCTTTCACATCTAAGTTAATTCCTTTTAAAACTTCTTCACCTTCTACATAACTAAAACGAACATTTTGAAGCGAAATATTGCCATTAAAATGTGTGGCTTCAATTGTACCTTTATCTTGAATTTGACTTTCAGTTTCTAAAATTTCAAAAACACGTTCAGCAGCTACAATTCCCATTTGCATCACATTAAATTTATCAGCAATTTGGCGTAACGGGTTGTATAACATTGGTATATACATATTGAACGAGATTAAATCTCCAATCGTAGTTGAAAAATCTCCTTTTATAATAAACAAAGCACCAAAGTAAACTACTAAACCTAAAGTTATGTTCGAAATAATATCGGCAATAGGGAAGAAGATAGAGTTGTATAAAATGTTTTTTAACCAAGCTTTATTATGACGCTGATTGATTTCTTCAAACTTTTTAGCTTCAATTTTTTCACGATTAAATAATTGTACAATCTTCATTCCAGTAAGTCGTTCTTGTACAAAAGTATTTAAGTTGGCTACTTCATTTCGCACTTCGTTAAAAGCTACTTTCATTTTCTTTTGAAAAATATTGGTAGCATATAAAATAACAGGCATGATGGCAACTACAATAAATGAAATTTTCCAGTTAATGCTGAACATGAAAACTAAAATGATAAGCATTTTTAAAACGTCACTGACAATCATAAAAAGTCCTTGACTGAAAATACTAGCAATCGATTCGATATCAGAAACTGTTCTGGTAACCAATTTACCTACAGATTCTTTATCGAAATATTTCATTTTAAAGCTTGTAATGTGTACAAAAAGCTTATCGCGAATATCTTTTACAATATCTTGGCCAAGCCAATTTGCCCAATAAGTGAAGTAAAACTGAGTAATTACTTCTGCAATTAATGTAAAAGCCATAATACCAACAAATAGCATAAAGCCACTTTTGTCGTCAATATTTAATAAATATTCATCTATTATTTTTTTGAAAACGTAAGGTCTTGTTGCTGCAAAAATTGATAATAAAATAGCCCATACAATTACCCAATTGAACCTGTTTCTATAAGGTTTGGCATATTGCATTACTTTATTTAAAGATTTTGAGCGAAGTATTTTCATTTATTCAATTACGAGTTTAAAATTACGAATTACGAGTTTTTTAATTGATTATCCATAGTTAATTGTTCATTATCAATTGATATAAGGGTATTCCACTTTTACTAAATACAAACCATGAGCTGGAACTGAAAATCCGGCTTCACTTCGGTCTTTACTTTCAATAATGTTTCTAAAATCTTCTAAAGATATTTTACCAATTCCTATATTTATCATAGTTCCCACAATAGCACGAACCATATTTCGTAGAAATCTATCTGCTGAAATGATAAATTTCAATTGATTTTCGTTTTGTTCCCACTTAGCTTCATAAATTTTACAATTAAATGTATGAACATCCGTATGAACTTTAGAAAAACACTCAAAATCGATATAATCAAAAAGAATTTTACAAGCTTCATTCATTTTTTCAACATCTAACGCTTGATGTTGGTACCAGCTGCCTTCGTTTATAAAAGCATCTTTAAATGTATGGATAAGATATTCGTAAGTTCTTTTAGTAGCATCAAATCGAGCATGAGCTTCATCATGAACCTTAATAAAATCGAAGATAACAATATCTTTTGGTAACAAGGAATTTAATTTTTTTTCTAATAATGCTGAATCAAAGTGTTCTTCGTTATCAAAATGAGCAAACATTTATCTAGCATGCACAACACTCTCAGTTCTTCCGGCG
>JAIXHM010000039.1 GCA_030145825.1 Flavobacterium sp. | reverse complement strand
ATATTTATTGGGGATTAAATAATGAAATTGACTACAGAATTACAAAAGGAACAGGTTGGTTAGAAATTATGGGGTGCGGAATGGTTGACCCTAATGTTTTGAAAAACTGCGGCATCAATCCAGATGAATATACTGGTTTTGCATTTGGTATGGGAATCGAACGTATTGCCATGTTGTTATACCAAATTGGCGATATTCGTATGTTCTACGAAAATGATGTACGTTTCTTGGAGCAATTTAAATCAAGTTTATAATTTTTTAGTCTAAAGTTGAAAGTTTTAAAGTTTCAAGATTACTTTATAACTTTTGACATTTGACTTTCGACTTATATATGAAAAAAGACATTATTATTCCTAAAGTAGAAGGTGTTCATATCGTTGCTATTCAAGAATGGAACGACGATTTTCAAGAAAATTCTTGGTATGCTTACCTATTAAATGAAACCGAACAAACATTGGAAATGGCAATGGTGGTTTCACGTGCTTACGGATTAATAAATGGTGAAAATCGTAAAACAGCAACGTTTCGTCATGCTTTTAAAGAAGTAGCACCCCAAACGGCGGTAAAAGTAGAATTGTTAGAAAACAATGTTTTACAGTTGAATAATGAGTTTATGTTGAGCTATTTCTTAGATGGAAAATTATACGATAAGAAATTCATTTTTAGAACCCATAGCATTAACGAAAAAGCCCAAACTGATTTGCCGGTTATAGCTCGTCGCGGGGTTTTAGCAGTTTAATTGTCATTCCGAACAAAAATTTTGAAATACTTTATGTCACTTCGAGCGGAGTCGAGAAGTCTCATTATTGAATTCATTTCATCACAATTACGATTATTTTATCCCAGTTAATTGTAATCTTTACAGAAAATCACCAATTTTATAGTTTTTAAAAGCTATAAAATGAAAAAGTTTTTCTACATACTATTTTTATCATCAAGTTTTCTTTTTGCACAAGACTTTGCAAAACACATTAATCCATTTATTGGAACAGGTGGTCACGGACATACGTTTCCTGGTGCAACAGTACCTTACGGAATGGTACAATTATCTCCAGATACAAGAATAGATGGTAGTTGGGATGGTTGTTCGGGTTATCATTATTCGGATTCTGCTATTTACGGGTTTTCACATACGCATTTAAACGGAACAGGTGTTTCAGATTATGGAGATATTATGTTGATGCCAACCATGGGAGAGCCTTTGTTTGATAATAAAGTCTATTCTTCTACTTTTTCTCATGATAATGAAAAAGCTTCTGCAGGTTTTTATAGCGTAAAATTAGACAAACACAACATCGATGTTCGTTTAACCACATCAACTCGTGTTGGTTTTCATGAGTATACGTTTAATAAAGCCGGACAAGCCAATATTATTTTGGATTTGAATCATCGTGATAAGTTAATTCTTGGCGAAATAAAAATAATAAATGACAAAACCATTGAAGTATTGAGAAGAAGCGAAGCTTGGGCTAGAGATCAATATGTTTATGCGCGAATAGAATTTAATGTGCCATTAATAATAAGCAATGCTCGAGGAAAAAATAAACCAAAAGATTTATATACAGGTGATGAAGAATTAAAAATAAGTTTCTCTAAACAAGTCAAAAAAGGCGAAAAAATCCTCGTAAAAGTAGCACTTTCACCAACAAGTTATGAAGGAGCTAAATTAAACAGTTCTGAAATCAAACATTGGGATTTCGATAAAGTTCATAAAGATGCTATTGCGGCTTGGAACAAAGAATTATCAAAAATTGACACGAGCGAAAGCGAACTGGCGAAGCAATTCACTTCTAATGATAAAGATAAGTTAGCCATTTTTTACACGGCTTTGTATCACACCATGATGCAACCAAATATCGCACAAGATATAGACGGAAAATATCGCGGTCGCGATAACCAAATTCATCAAGCAGAAGGATTTGATTATTACACGGTTTTCTCTCTTTGGGATACGTTTCGAGCGGCGCATCCTTTGTATACGTTAATTGATAAAAAACGTACTGCAGATTACATCAATACGTTTATCAAACAATATGAACAAGGTGGAAGATTACCCGTTTGGGAATTGGCCTCTAATGAAACCGATTGTATGATTGGTTATCATTCCGTTTCCGTAATTGCCGATGCGATGGTAAAAGGAATAAAAGGTTTTGACTATGAAAAAGCCTTTGAAGCGAGTAAAGCTTCTGCGATGCGCGATGTATTAGGTTTGGATGCCTACAAGAAAAACGGCTTCATTTCGATTGATGACGAACACGAAAGTGTTTCTAAAACCTTAGAATATGCTTATGACGATTGGTGTATTGCTCAAATGGCACAATTGTTAGGAAAACAAGAAGATTACCAATATTTCATGAAACGTTCTCAAAATTGGAAAAATATTTTTGATTGGGAAACCGGTTTTATGCGTCCAAAGAAAAATGGCGGTTGGGACAAACCTTTCGATCCAAGAGAAGTTAATAATAATTTTACCGAAGGCAATGCTTGGCAATACACTTTTTTTGTGCCACAAGATATTGACGGCATGATTGATGCTTATGGCGGACCTGAAAAATTTGAAGCCAAGTTAGACGAAATGTTTAACAGCGAAAGTAAAACAACCGGTCGCGAACAAGTGGATGTTACAGGGTTAATTGGGCAATATGCGCACGGAAATGAGCCCAGTCATCACATGGCGTATTTATATAATTACATTGGCAAACCAGAAAAAACTAATGCAAAAGTCAAGTATATTTTAGATAATTTTTACACCAATACACCAGATGGTTTAATAGGAAACGAAGACTGCGGACAAATGAGCGCTTGGTATGTATTAAGTACAATGGGAATTTACGATGTAACTCCAGGTGATTTATTGTGGGATATTACAATACCTTATATTGAAAATATAAAAGTTAGTATTGATGGTAAAAAACCTGAGTATATTAATCAACCATTTGAAAAAACTAGAATTTTACCTCAGTTTTCTATGGATTTTAAAGAAAAGGAAGTATTTCCATCAATTATCCCTGTTCCAGTAATTCAAGCAGAAAGCAAAGCTTTTAAAGATAAATTGATGATCGAATTGAAATCTCAAAATTCAAATGATGAGATATATTTCATGATTAATGATAAAGATGATTATTTGGCAAAGAAAATATTTGTTAAGTACACTAAACCTTTTGAAATATACCAAACTTCAACCATTGAAGCTTATGTGAAAACAAATGAAGGACAAAGCAACACCATTTCCGCTCAATTCTTCAAAAAACCAAATAATTACACAATTGATATTAAATCGAAATACAATCCGCAATATCATGCGGGTGGTCCAGATGGTTTATTAGACGGAATTTATGGTAATGAAAACTGGCGAAAAGGCGAATGGCAAGGCTATCAAAACCAAGATTTTGAAGCTGTAATCGATTTGCAAAAAGAAATGAAAGTGTCTGAACTATCTGCTAATTTTTTACAAGATACTCGCGCTTGGATTTTAATGCCAACAAGAGTAGAATTTTATGTTTCCAATGATAATCAAAATTTCACTAAAGTGGCAACTGTAGAAAATAAAGTTGACCCACAAAATTATGAAGTGCAACTACAAAAGTTAACTACAAAAGTTGCAACAAAAGCAAGATATGTAAAAGTAATTGCTAAAAATTTTGGCAAACTTCCAAAATGGCATCAAGGTTATCCTTTTGATGGTGATGCTTTTATCTTTATCGATGAAATTGAAATTAAATAATAATTTGTTTTTCGTTGATTTGTTGATTCGTTATATAAAAGATGTATATCGTAATTCGTAATTACTTTTTATACGGAAATAATATCGACCAAAACACTGAAATAACTAATATTGACCCCACAACAGCTAATGACACGGGTGAAGAAATATGAACCCAAGGTGCAACTAACATTTTGGTTCCTATAAAAGCTAAAATTAAAGCCAATCCGAAGTGTAAACGACTAAACATATACATGAAGTTAGCCAACAAGAAATAAAGTGAACGAAGGCCTAAAATCGCAAAAATATTTGAAGTATATAAAATAAAAGGATCATCTGGAGCAATTGCAAAAATTGCAGGAATGCTATCAACCGCAAATAATAAATCTGTAAACTCTATAATGGCAACAACTACTAATAATGGTGTTGCCATTTTTATCCCATTTTGAATGGTAAAGAATTTATCTTCGTCAAATTTATCGCTTACCTTAAAAAAACGATGTACCAATTTTGCTCCTGGACTTTTAGAAAAATCTTTATCACCATCGTTTTCACCATGACTGAACCAAGATTTAAATCCAGCAATAATAAGTATAAAACCAAAAATAGTTAATAAGTAATTGATTTGAACATCGTGTCCGAATAAATGCATTTCGGGTAAATAAGTAAAGTTTAATATCCAAACTCCAGAAAAAATAAATATAGCTCTAAAGAATAAAGCACCTAAAACACCCCAAAACAAAACTTTATGTTGCGCTTCTTTGGCAACATTAAAATAACCAAAAACCAATATAAAAACGAATAAATTGTCGACAGAAAGCGCTTTTTCAATCCAATAAGCACCTTGAAACTGAGTAAATTTTTCGACACCCATGTAATAATAAATAATGCCACTAAACCCCATAGCTAAAGAAATCCATATAGCACTCCAAATAGCAGCTTCTCTATTAGAAATAGTATGTCCTTTCTTATTAAGTAATCCCAAATCTAAAATTAACATTGCTAAAATGGTAATGATAAATACGGTTATTATTACTGGGTGGTTTATTAAATGATCCATCTTTATTTTTTTGCAAAGGTAATAGCAGTTTTTTTAACCAAGGGGAAATTTTATAAAAAACTGATAAACAAATAGTTGTGAAATAAAAAAACACTAATCAAAAATTTTAAAATATTGATAATTAGTGTTTTAAGTGTATTTTTAAAGAAACGTCTTTTTAGTCTAATTTTTCAGTTAATTTTTTAAAGACTTTTTTGGGCTCTTTATTTTCATAAAGTATTTCATAAACAGCATCAATAATTGGAGTTTTAGCACCATATTTTTGATTTAACATGTATGCACTTTTAGTTGCATAATACCCTTCAGCTACCATACTCATTTCCATTTGAGCTGATTTTACGGTATAGCCTTTACCAATCATGTTTCCAAACATTCTATTTCTAGAGAAGATAGAATAACCTGTAACTAATAAATCCCCCAAATAAGCTGAATTATTAATATTACGTTTCATTTTATGTACTTTACGAATGAATTTTTTCATTTCGCGAATACCGTTGCTCATCAAAACCGATTGAAAGTTGTCTCCATAACCTAATCCGTGTGCAATTCCTGCTGCAATTGCATAAATGTTTTTTAACATAGCAGCATACTCAGTACCAATAATATCGTCAGAAGTTTTTGCATTGATGTAATGACTACTTAAATTTTTGGCTACTAATTTTGCTTTGTTTTTATCGCCACAAGCAATAGTTAAATAAGACAGCCTTTCAAGTGCCACTTCTTCTGCATGACATGGTCCTGTTATTACGCCAATATTCTCGTAAGGAATTTCATATTTCGAATGAAAATGCTCACCAACTATTAAGCTAGTTTCTGGTACAATACCTTTAATGGCTGAAAAAATCACTTTGCCTTCAAGGCTTTCTGTTAACTTTTCCAATTCGCCACTTAAAAAAGCTGACGGAATTGCAAATATGATATAATCCGCAAATTTTACCGCTTCATTAATATCATTTGTAAGTTGTAATTTATCTGTATTAAATTCAACAGAACTTAAATAATTCGGATTGTGTTTTTGATGTTTCAAATGCTCAATAGCGTAGGTACTTCGCATATACCACGCAATTTTTTGTTGGTTTTCACATAACATCTTTGCTATTGCAGTAGCCCAACTTCCGCCGCCTATTACGGCAAATTTTGGTTGTTTTTCCATTCTGTTTTTAAATTTTCAGAAATTCAAAGGTACTGAATTCTAGTGAATTTAAAAATTAACATTAATTTATACTTTATTGTACAATTTTAGCCGCTAATTCGTCGTTAATATTCTGTTTTATGTTTATAAATACCTTGCTTTATAGTTTTTGGGTTAAGTCTATTAAGTTTTGGTTGGTTAAAAAAACAGGATTATTGTCAATAATCCTGTTTTTTGTTTTAATTTTGTTTCAAATTAAAGCTGTGAAAACCAAATTTTTAGTATGTTTTTTTTCTATATTATGTGCTGATTTTATTTATTCTCAGGCGCCTCAAATATCATATAATACTCCCAACACTTTTTCAATTAACGAATCCATTACTCCATTAATTCCTTCAAATACTGGAGGGGTTATTCCAAATGAACCAATAGTTTCAACCTTTGCAGGAACAGGTTCTATAGGCTCTACTGATGGTACTTTATTAGCAAGTAGTTTTAATTTACCCACTATCTCAGTTTTTGATAATAATCAAGATTTAATTGTCGTCGATAGAAGTAATAATAAAATAAGAAAGATTTCTAATGGCATGGTATCTACAATTGCCGGTACAGGTGCATTAGGTTCTATTAATGGTGTAGCAACTTCTTCAACTTTTAGATATCCTGATGGAGCAATTGTTGCTTCTGATGGTACAATTTATATTACAGATCAAAGTAACCATAAAATTAGAAAATTAACAACAGACGGAATGGTATCAAATTTTGTTGGTACAAATACTGCTGGTTATGTTGATGGAAATGGAACAGCAGCAAGGTTTAATTATCCTGCAGCAATGGCAATTGACGCTCAAGATAATTTATATGTGGCCGATTACGGAAATCATTGTATAAGAAAAGTAACACCTGCTGGAGATGTAACTACTTACGCAGGATTAGGAGGAGTTGTTGGAAATACTGACGGTAATTCTGCTATTGCAACTTTTAATGGTCCTACGGGGCTTTGCTTTGATACTATTGGAAACATGTATGTGGCGGATTATCATAATAACAAAATAAGAAAGATAGATCCTAATGGTAATGTAACGACCTTTGCTGGAAGTGGTACTGCTGGAGCAAATGATTCGACTGCTTTGAATGCTTCTTTTAATACTCCTGCTGTTGTTACTTTTGACGGTGTTGAAAATTTTTATGTAACCGATAGTGGTAATAGGAAAATTAGAAAAATTGATAATCAGGGAAATGTTTCAACATTTGCAGGTATTGGTACTGGAGGCGCTGTTGATGGACCAGCTTCGATAGCTTCTTTTAGGGCATTGACAGGAATAGTTGCAAAAAATGAAACAGAGTTTTATGTTACGGACTACAATAATCACAAAATTAGAAAAATAAAAATCTATCGTTATACAATTTCACCCCAACTACCCGCAGGATTAGTTTTTAATGAACAAACTGGAGAAATTTCAGGAATACCTACAGAAGTTTCTCCGCCAACAGATTATTTAGTTACTGTTGAAAATGAAAGTGGAACAAGTTCTTTCATTTTAAGTATTGAAGTGAATACACTTTCCGTTGACTCTTTTATGAATAGGAAAGCTAAAGTTTATCCGAACCCTTTTGAAACGGAATTGTTTTTTGAGTTTAATAATGAATTACCTGTTGAGGTTACCCTTTTTAATGTTTTAGGTCAAAAAGTTTTAACCTTTAAACCAAAAGAATTTACGCACAAACAAGATTTGAAAAACACATTATCGGGGGTTTATTTAGCAAAAATTGTTTTTGAAAATAGAACAGAAGTTACGCAAATTATTAAAAAGTAAACTTCGTCAGTTCGAGCGAAGTCGAGAACACGAGAAAAATTATTCTCGATATAAATTCTTCTAGAATTCACTCGAATTGACGTTTTTTGATAAAAGAAATTAATAGCTCATTTCTACAATTTCTTTTACTTTATCTAAAGTTACCAATTGTTTTTCGCCTAAACCTTTCCAACCTCTTTCTTCAAATCGATTGACAATAAAAGAAGCCGTATCTTGAAAGTTTTCAGTGTTTTCAGATAGTTTTGTTTTCATACCCACACTTTGGAAAAACTCAGTGGTTTTTTCAATCGCTTTTTGTGCAATTTCTTCATCAGTTCCGATTAAATTCCAAACGCGTTTTCCGTATTGTGCTAATTTTTCTTTTTTAGAATCGAACATTACTTTATATAAATTTGGACCAATGATAGCCAATGTTCTCGCATGATCAATTTCATATAAAGCAGTTAATTCGTGACCAATCATGTGCGTCGCCCAATCGGTTGGAACTCCTTTATTTAATAATCCATTTAACGCCATTGTAGCACACCAAACAAAGTTGGAAGCTAATTTATAATCGGTTGGATTTTCAATTACTTTCGGGCCAATTTCAACCAATGTTTGTAAAATACCTTCTGCAATTCTATCTTGAAGTAATGCATCATGGTTGTAAGTTAGATATTGCTCCATTACGTGTGTAAAAGCATCCACCACACCATTTTGCAATTGTCTTTTTGGTAACGACTCAATTACCGTTGGATCCACAATTGAGAAAACCGGGAATAAAGCACTTCCGCCTAACGTCAATTTTTCTTGTGTTGCTTCAATAGTTACTACAGCACCTGAATTCATTTCAGAACCCGTTGCAGGTAGGGTTAAAACCGTTCCAAATGGGACAACTTTTGAGGTGTCTTTAAATAAAATACGCTTGTGTAAAATGTCGGCTTCGTTACCTTCAAAATGAACCGCTGCCGAAATAAATTTGGTTCCATCAATCACACTTCCGCCACCAACAGCTAAAATGAAATTAATTTTTTCTTTACGAATGATTTCAATTGCTTTCATCAAAGTTTCAAAACGAGGATTGGGTTCAATTCCGCCAAATTCAATTACTTCAACTCCAGAAAGTGCAGCTTTAACTTGATCGTAAACACCATTTTTAAAAATACTTCCACCTCCATAAGTTAGAAGAATTTTTTTGGATGTTACTAAATCAGAAAGTTTGGCAATTTGTCCTTTTCCAAAGACATAATTTACGGGATTATATAATTCGAAATTGTTCATTTTTTATTTATTTAATTGTTCTAATAATTTTTGAGCTACTAATTTAGATGAAGCAGGATTTTGACCTGTAATCAATAAGCCATCTTCAACGGCATATGGTGCCCAATTTTCTCCTTTGCTATATACTGCTCCGTTAGCTTTTAAAGCATCTTCTAATAAAAATGGAACTACTTTGGTTAAACCAACAGCTTCTTCTTCATCGTTTGTGAAACCCGTAACTTTTTTACCTTTTACTAAATAGTCACCATTTACTTTCACATCTTTTAAAACTCCAGGGGCATGACATACAAATGCAATTGGTTTATTGTTGGTGTAAAAAGATTCAATTAATGATTTTGAAGTTTCGCTTGAAGCTAAATCCCATAAAGGGCCATGTCCACCTGGATAAAATACGGCATCATAATTAGCTTGATTTACATCTGCTAATTTAACTGTTTTTGCCAACTTTTGTTGTAATGCAGCATCACCATCAAATCTTTTAGTGTCTTCTGTTGCTGAACTTGGATCTGCACTTTTAGGATCAATTGGAGGCTGTCCACCATTAGGTGATGCTATTGTGATTTCAACACCTTTGTCTGCTAATTCATAATATGGTGCTGCAAATTCCTCAATCCAAAATCCTGTTTTTTCTCCTGTGTTTCCTAAGTCTTCGTGACTAGTTAAAACAAATAATACCTTTTTCATAGTTTCTTTTTTTGTTATTTGATTCTCTTGTGTTGTGTTTTCAGTTGATTTTTCGTTGTTTTTACAACTTACCGACAAAATTACTACTAATGCTAATGCTATACGTTTCATGATTTTTTATTTTATTACAAAATTAGGGCAAATATGATATCAGTAAAAATAATTTAAATTATGTTTGTGATAAATATATTTATATCATGGTTAATTTAGAATGGTATCGAACCTTTAAGTCAGTTTACAAAAACGGAAATTTTTCCAAAGCGGCAAAAGAATTATTTATTAGTCAACCAGCCGTTAGTCAACAGATTGTTATGTTAGAAGCTCACGTTGGGTACAAATTATTTAATCGAAAATCAAAAGGAGTAGAGCCAACAGAATATGCTAAACTTTTAAACAATTTAATCATTGAAGCACTTGATCGTTTGGAAAGTGTAGAAAATGGATTTAGAGAAAAAGCATTTAGTTCTAATAAATTAGTTTCTGTGGGAATTTCAAAACATTTGTTTGCCAGTATTGGAACCCAATTAATTTCAAAATTTGAATTAATTGATTTCACTTTTGGTGAAAATGATGAGTTATTTAGTTTAGTTGATGATAAAAAAATTGATTTTGCTATTGTTACTAAAAAATTTGACACTTTCGACACGATTCAAAAATCACTTGGAAAAATTAAACAGATTTTGGTTTCAAGTTCAGATTTAGATTTGAGTCAAGTGCAATCAGCTATAAAAAATGACAATTTACAAGCTTTAGAAAATTGGTTAAACCAACAAAAATGGTATAATTATGACGCTCGAATTCCACATGTAAAATTGTTTTGGTTGCATGTTTTTGATAAAAAAAGACCATCAATGGTTTCTAATTATATAATTCCTTCAGAATCTGAAATGTTAGCAACCTTAGCTGAGAATTCAGGTGTTTCTATTGTTTGGAACATTAATGCTAAGAAATACTTAAGTGAAAATAAAATACAATTGCTTTGGAATAGCTCAAAAATGCCCGAAACAGAAGTTTTTTTACTAGCAAGAAAAAACGATACGTTGAATTCGATTTTGGATGAGGTTAAAGATGAAATTAGTGCTTATGTTTTAAGTTAACTACTTTTTATAAAACAAATTATGTTCTACATATTCCCAAACTTCTTTGGGTAACATTGGTACAATATTTTTTCCTTCTTTAATACTGTTGCGAATAAATGTTGATGATAATTCAACAACTGGAGCACCTACACGATGAATTTTAGGGTGATTGACAAATTGTTCGTCTATTTCACCCGAATTTAATCTTGGATACACATATACCTCATGATTTTGAAGAATGACTTCGTAGTTTTTCCATTTATGAAGTGAATTGAGATTGTCTTCACCCATAATTAAGGAGAAAGTATGGTTAGGGAATTTTTCTTGTAAATGCGCTAAAGTATTTACCGTGTAATTGGGTTGTGGTAACTTAAATTCGATATCAGAAGGTTGAATTTTTGGATATTCTTCGGTTGCTAAATGCACCATGTGTAAACGATGGTAATCATCAAGCAATGTACTTTTCTTTTTATGTGGATTGTGCGGTGTAACCACCATCCAAATTTGATCTAAATCAGAATGTTCTGCCATATGATTGGCAATAATTAAATGACCAATGTGAATAGGGTTAAATGTTCCGAAGTATAATCCGATTTTCATGTTTTTAGCTTTAAGTAAACAGCTAACAGTAAACAGCTAAAACTGCAAACCGTCAACAGTAAACTAAATTACTTATTAATAAAATCTTTAACTAATTGATAGGCTTCTTCTTTGGCGGTATCTAAGTCGTAGTTTTTTATTACAACATCAAATTGAGGAGCTGTTGCTAATTCTACGTGCGCTTTTGCGATGCGCATGTTAATTTTATCATCACTTTCAGTAGAACGCTCTTTTAAACGACGTTTTAATTCGTCAACACTTGGTGGTTTTACAAAAACAGCTAAAGTTTCTTCAGGGAATTTACGTTTAATACGCAAACCACCTGCCACATCAATATCGAAAATTACATGTTTTCCTTGTGCCCAAATACGTTCTACTTCGGCTTTTAGAGTTCCATAGAAATTATCAGTATACACTTCTTCCCATTCTACAAAATCTTCCGCTTTAATGTGCGATTTGAATTCTTCCCAAGAAATGAAATAGTAATCTTTACCATTAACTTCTTCTCCTCTTGGTTGGCGAGTAGTACAAGAAATTGAAAACTCTAAGTTTAAATCTTCTTTTCCTAATAAATGTCGAACTATAGTTGTTTTTCCTGAACCAGAAGGTGCTGAGAATACAATTAATTTTCCTTTTGTCATTGTGTTGTTTATTTTCTAGTGATAAGTAATTAGTGATAAGTGAAAAGCTTATTTAAGTGATTTAGAAAAAGCATTTATCATTTTAGATTCTTTAATAATTAGTCCTAAAACCTCATTATACAATTCAAAATTAACAATAAAGCCTAACTCTTTCGCTATAATTAATTGAGTTTCTAGTTCGCATAAAGAACCTCGAGCAATATCTAAAAAATGACTAAAAGATTTATCTGTATTTCTTCCATAACCCTCGGAAATATTCGAAGGTATTGACACTACAGCTCTTTTAATTTGATTTGATAATGCGTATAACTCTTCAGAAGGAAATTCTTTAGTTAGGTTATATACCTTTATAACTAAAGTAATTCCTTTTTTCCAAATTAATAAGTCTTTATGTGAACTAATACTACTCATTTTTTGGCTTTTTACTATTCACTTATCACTTTTTACTAAAATTACAGAACATTCAAAACCTGTTCTTTAATTTTTTCCAATTCGTCTTTCATCATTACCACTAATTTTTGCATTTCGGCATGATTCGATTTTGAACCCATAGTGTTAATTTCGCGACCAATTTCTTGTGTGATGAAACCTAGTTTTCTTCCATTAGCTTCTTTACCATCCATAGTTTGAACAAAATAATCTAAATGGTTTCCTAAACGAACTTTTTCTTCAGTTATGTCAAGTTTCTCCAAATAATAAATCAATTCCTGTTCAAAACGGTTTTCATCTACATTTACTTTTAATTCGTCAATTGCATTCTGTAAGCGTTCTTTAATGGCGTTAATTCTTTCTGGAGCAAGTGCAACAGCTTGGTTCATGTAGTTGCGAATGTTTTCAATACGAAAACGGAATTCTTTATCTAAAGATAAACCTTCGTCTTTTCTAAAAGTTGAAATATTAGTTAAAGCTTCTTGAACTAAGCTTTCTATTTCTTTTAACTCTTCTTTGTCAATTTCTTCACGTTCAGTCTTTAACGCATCGGGCATACGAACCGCCATTTTCATTAATTCGGTTTCATCGGCATTTGGAAGAATTTCTTTCATTTGCGAAATATAACCTTTCACAATAGGAGCATTTACTTTTGCTGTAGTTTCTTCGCCAGTTATTTCTACAAAAAGGGAAAAATCAACTTTTCCTCTTTCTAGTTCTTGTGAAATAGTATTGCGCAAACTCAACTCCATTTCTCTAAATGCTGAAGGCATTCTAACATTCAAATCGAGACCTTTGCTATTTAAAGATTTTATTTCAACGGTAATTTTTTTTGTTGGCAATTGCTTAGAAGCTTTACCAAAACCTGTCATCGATACAATCATACAGTATTTCTTAAATAAGGTTTCAAAGATAAGAATTTCCTCAGTATTAAAGACAAAAAGGCTTTATGTAATAGTTTTAGGTTTTTTGGTAACCAAATAAACACCAACGAAAATGAGTAATGCTGAAATTATTTTGATTTCATTTAAACTATCTTTTCCTAAACTGATTGCAATAATACTTGCAAATAGCGGTTGTAAGTAAATAAAAACCGAAAGTGTTGTTGGTTTTAAAATACGAATTGCCGAAAGATTTATTAAGTAAGCCAAAAATGTTGTAAAAACGACTAAATAGCCCATTTCAAAATAAATGGTTGTTGGAATCTCTTGCCATTCAATCAATGAAAATTCGCTAAAACCAAAAGGCAAGACATAAATGAACCCGAATGTATAAATCCATTTTATAAATGTAAGCGGACTATATTTAGCTGCAATTGGTTTTACTAAAATTAAATAAACAGCATAGGAAGAAGCGTTTATAAAAACGAGAAAATTTCCCCAGTTTGCATTTGGAGCATTCTCAATAGATTTCCCATAAAGTATTAAAACTGAAGCACCTGTTAATCCAATTAGAATCCCAAGAATTTTTTTAATTTCTAATCGTTCTTTAAGTAGAATTGAAGACAAAATTAAAACTAATATAGGGGCAGTTACCATTAAAACTGCTCCACTTATTGGTGACGTATAGCTTAATCCTTTAAAAAAGGTCAATTGATTAAAAGCAACGCCAAAAAAAGCTGCTGCCATGATTCTTGGAAAATCTTTTTTCTGAACTTTTTCTTTAGTTAGAAAAATAGAGACAATCCAAAACAATGTACAAGCACCTAAAACACGAATGAGAATCAACCCAAAAGGCTGCACATAAGTTGGCATTACATCTTTTGCAATAGTAAAAGTAGCACCATAAATTAAAGCAACAAAAGTTGCGCCAAGCAATGCCCAATTTCTACTATTCATTATTCAATAAAGTAATTACAGCCTCAACATTTTTGGCACTATTACCTATAAATATTTTATCATTGATAATAATTACTGGTCTGTTTAAAAAGGTGTAATGTTCAAGAATGTATCGTTTAAAATCAGCTTCTTGTAGTTTTTCATCTTTTAAGCCCATTTCTTTATATAATTTAGCACGTTTACTAAATAAAACTTCGTAGCTATTTGTCAACGCATACATTTCTTCCAATTGTTTAACTGTAATGGGAGCTTCTTTTATATCTTGAAGTGTAAACGAATCCAATTTGGGTAACGATTTTAAAATACGCTTACAAGTGTCACAAGTCTTTAAATAGTAAATTTTTCTCATGGCTAATTTTTTACAAAAGTATAAAATTTTAAAGCGAATCTTTAGGCTTTTTTGTAAACCATTTTCCCGCTGTTTGTGCTACTCGGTAGCTTACTTCCATCGGGGCTAGAAAGTTAACTTTAGGAAAATCTTAAAATTTCTTTTTTGTACCTTCGTAAAAAACAATAAAAAATGAATACTAGTTTACAAGTTACTATAGCAAGTAGAGAATTACTACAAAAATTCATCGAAAACCATACTTTAGAGCAGCTTAATACAATACCTGAAGGTTTCAAAAACAACATTATTTGGAATATTGGACACGTTGTAGTTACCCAACAATTATTAGCTTATAAATTATCGGGTTTGTCTATGATGATTACTGATGAGATGGTTTCAAAATATCAAAAAGGCTCTGCTCCACAAGGAAATGTTACTCAAGAAGAAGTTGAGGCTATCAAGAATTTATTGTTTACTACAATTACAAAAGCGCAAGAAGATTTAGATAACGGATTATTTCAGAATTATATGGAATATACCGTTTCAACTGCCAATTTCACTTTAAAAAGTATCGAAGATGCCATGCAGTTTAATAATTTCCACGAAGGAATTCATGTTGGAATCATTCTACAGTTAAGAAAATTTGTTTAATTACTACCTTTGCAAAAAATAAATAGAAATGAAATCGCCACTAAAAACAAGTTTGTTGCAAACAAACACCCAAATTACGATAAGCGATACCATTTGACCTCTTAAAATCAAATAAATATCTACATATGAAATTTAATACAAAAGTAATACATGGTGGTCAACATCATGAAAAAGTAACAGGTTCGGTTATGCCACCTGTTTTTCAAACGTCAACATTTGCGCAGGTTTCTCCTGGAAAACCGGTTGGTGAATATGAATATAGTAGGGCTGCAAACCCTACACGTACTGCTTTAGAAGATGCTCTTGCAAGTATCGAAAACGGAACTCGTGGATTAGCCTTTTCTTCTGGTTTAGCTGCAACCGATTCGGTAATGAAGTTATTAAAACCTGGCGATGAAGTAATTGCTATGGATGATTTATATGGTGGTACATATAGAATGTTTGCCCGTATTTATCAAGATTTTGGTATCAAATTCCATTTTGTAGATATGACTGATTTAGCAAAATTGGAATCTTTAATAAATGCAAATACAAAATTGGTTTGGGTAGAAACACCTACAAATCCTTTAATGAAATTAGCCGATATTGCCGAAGTGGCTAAAATTACAAAGAAACACAATTTGTTATTTGCAGTTGACAATACATTTGCTACACCCTATTTACAAAAACCATTAGATTTAGGAGCCGATATTGTAATGCATTCGGCAACAAAATATTTAGGTGGACATTCCGATGTTATTGCTGGAGCTTTGATTGTAAAAGATAAAGATTTGGGAGAAAAATTACATTTTGCGCAATTTGCAACTGGTGGAACATTAGGTCCAATGGATTCTTATTTGGTTTTACGTGGAATAAAGACACTACATTTAAGAGTGCAACGTCATTCGGAAAATGGAGCAAAAGTAGCTGAATATTTAGCAGCTCATCCTGCTGTTGAACGTGTGTATTATCCTGGACTAGAATCTCATCCTAATCATGATATTGCTAAAAAGCAAATGATTGGTGGTTTTGGAGGCATGGTAACGTTTACTTTTAAATCTGGTAAAAAAGAAGATGCTATTTCGTTTTTAGAAAAAGTAAGAGTGTTTACATTAGCGGAGTCTTTAGGAGGAGTTGAATCTCTAGCAAATCATCCAGCATTAATGACACACGCTTCAGTTCCAGCAGAAAAAAGAGCTGAAATAGGTATTACTGACGATATGGTTCGATTAAGTGTTGGTGTAGAAGATATTCAAGATTTACTTCAAGATTTAGAACAAGCACTAAGTTAAATACTTGCACAAATAAAAAAGCCTTGAATTATTCAAGGCTTTTTTATTTGTATTTTTTTTAGAATTAATCTAGGTAGTAGATGTATCCAAAGTGAAACCAAAGATTCCAATCGTTAGCTTTGTTTTCAGGATGTAAATCTGGATTTTTTTTCAATCCGTCAACCCAATCAGAAAAATAATATTGCCATCTAAGCTCTACAAATAAATCTGAAAGTTCAGTTAATTTATAGCGAGTACCTACAGACGAAACAACAGACCAAGTACTACCACCTTCAGTAGACCAACCATTATAACCACCATTATTAGCAGCTAGGTAGTCATCATAAACATTGTTTGTATTATCTAATCCTCCTGGTAAAGTTGAATAAGTATTGTTGCTGAAGAAGCTATAGTGAGCACCTAATCCTATAAATGGAGCCCAAGCCCCTTCTCTTGCAGTGAACTCACGAATACTCCATGGAAAATATTCTAACTGCATACCAATATCTGTAACTTTAGCTTCACCTTTCATGGCTTTTAATTTATAAGCATGTTCAGAGTCTTTATCTACCCATTTTCCAAAATGTTCTAATTTTGTACTATTGTAAGATAATTCAGAACGTAATTTAAAGTGATCATTAAAATAAGTTTCAGGAGTATAACAGTTACATTCGGCACGATAAGAAAAGTTCATGTAGTGAACTAAACCAATTCCGAAACCAGTGTTACCTGCGTTTGTTTCAAAATCGTGACGTACTCCAAAGTCAGATTGAAATGCCACACCTCCAATAAATGCACCAATTTCGTGTGAAAAACCGAACTGTGCATTAGCAAAAAATGGCGCTAAAACTAATAATAAAACGAGATGTTGGATCTTTTTAGTCATTACTAAAAATTTACGATTATCGGACAAATATAAAAAAACAAAGTTCACTTCAAAAAAAAAACTTAAAAAAGTGCTAAAAAAACCTAAAAATTAACATAAGGAAGCGGTCGTAAAATATGTTTTAAAAATTTGATAAAAAAAGAGTTATCTGTTTCAATAAAATGTATATTTGCTTCGATATTAAACAACAATTTTATCAAATTAGAAATTAAACCACAAAATAATGAAAGAGAATGTAAAATCTTTTATGGATTCAGTTGCAAAAAGAAATGCAAATGAGCCTGAGTTTTTGCAAGCTGTACAAGAAGTTGCAGAAACAGTAATACCTTTTATCGAGGAAAATCCTAAATATCAAGGTAAAATGTTATTAGAGCGTATGGTTGAGCCAGAGCGCGTAATAATGTTCAGAATTGCTTGGGTTGATGATGCTGGAAAAACACAAGTAAACAGAGGTTTTAGAATTCAAATGAATTCTGCTATTGGTCCTTACAAAGGAGGTATTCGTTTTCATCCTTCAGTTAATTTAAGTATTTTAAAATTCTTAGCTTTCGAGCAAGTTTTTAAAAACTCGTTAACAACTCTACCTATGGGTGGAGGTAAAGGAGGGTCTGATTTTGATCCAAAAGGAAAATCAGATAACGAGATTATGAAGTTTTGTCAAGCCTTCATGACTGAGTTACAAAGACATATTGGTGCTGATACTGACGTTCCTGCAGGTGATATTGGAGTTGGAGGACGTGAAGTTGGTTACATGTTTGGTCAATACAAAAAATTAAGAAATGAATTTACAGGAGTTTTAACTGGTAAAGGAATTACTTTTGGAGGTTCATTAATTCGTCCTGAAGCTACAGGTTATGGAGATGTATATTTTGCACAAAATATGTTAGCAACTAAAGGACAAAGCTTTGATGGTAAAACGGTAGTGGTTTCTGGTTCAGGAAACGTAGCGCAATATGCTATTGAAAAAGCAACTCAATTAGGAGGAAAAGTTGTTACTGCTTCAGATTCTTCAGGTTATATTTATGATGCGGATGGTATTGATGCTGAGAAATTAGCGTATATCATGGAAATCAAAAATGTAAGATACGGAAGAATTAATGAGTATGTGGCTAAATATCCTAATGCTAAATTTGTTGAAGGAAAACGTCCGTGGGAAGTAAAATGTGATATTGCATTACCATGTGCTACTCAAAACGAATTAAATGGAGACGAAGCAAAAATGTTAATAGCTAACGGTTGTATTTGTGTGGCTGAAGGAGCTAATATGCCTTCTACACCAGAAGCGGTTGAAGCATTTATTGCTGCCAAAATTTTATTTGCTCCAGGAAAAGCATCTAACGCTGGTGGAGTTGCTACTTCAGGTTTAGAAATGTCTCAAAACTCTTTACGTTTAAGTTGGACAAGAGAAGAAGTGGATCAAAAATTACACAGAATTATGAGTGATATTCACGAATCATGTGTTAAATATGGTACACAAGCTGATGGTTTTGTTGACTATGTAAAAGGTGCAAATATTGCAGGTTTTGTGAAGGTAGCAGAAGCTATGTTAGCACAAGGTGTTGTATAATTTATTACAATATAATGTTTTAAAAGCCCATCAATTTTGATGGGCTTTTTGTTTTAAAATACTTAAAGCTGTTTTAATACGTTTATATTATATTTGTAAAAAAGAGTTTGATGAAATTTAAATACTTTGTTTTTCTATTATTTGTCACAATTGGTTTCTCGCAAAATAATCAAGTCTGGAAAGATTATTTTTCTTACTATGAAATTGTTGATGTTGCTCATGGCGACAATAAAATATTTGCGGCTACGGAAAACAGTGTTTTTAGTAAAGATTTACTAACTGGAAATATCGACAGATTTACTTCTGTAAACGGTTTTAAGCCTGAAACCGTAACATGTATTTATTATTCTCAAACTTCAAGAAAACTTTTTGCAGGAAATTCTAATGGATTAATAAACATTGTAGATGAAAATTTAAACATGTATCGCAAGGTTGATATTATTGAAGAAGTTCCTGTTGCTCCTAATAAAAAGAGAATTAACCATTTTTATGAATACGAAGGTAAGTTATACATAGCAACAGATTATGGCATTTCCGTTTTTGATACCAATACTTTAGAATTTATCGAAACTTATTTCATAGGAACATCAGGAGAAGAATTAAAAATTTTACAGACTACAGTTTTTAATAACGAAATTTATGCAGTAACTCAGTATAACGGAATTAGAAAGGCTGATATAACTAGTAATTTTTTATATGATTTTGCACAATGGCAAACTTTTGACAATGGCAGTTGGACGGGAAATTTAACCGTCCAACATCAAATATAAGCTCAAAATTCACATGCTAGAACTTACCGCCAACATGGAACACCAGATCAAGCAAATTAGAATAGGCACCACAA
>JAIXHM010000038.1 GCA_030145825.1 Flavobacterium sp. | reverse complement strand
ACTTATAATATCAATCGAATAATATAAATTTTTCTCATACTCTATTAAATATTACTTTTTGCTTTTTAGTCCTTCTAATTTTGTTCGTTTCACTGCAGACTTTTGAAAAATTTTTTGAATAACATCATGAGTTATTTCCTCCCAATCTTTTTTATTAAAAACTAATAGTTCAGGATTCGGTATAAAAGAAGGTTCAGAATTTGGTTTAGAAAATCTATTCCAAGGACAAACATCCTGACAAACATCACAACCAAACATCCAGTCATCAAATTTATTTTTAAATTCATTTGGAATATTATCTTTTAACTCGATTGTAAAATAGGAAATACATTTACTTCCATCAACAACATAAGGCGATACTATTGCTTGCGTAGGACAAGCATCAATACATGCTGTACAGGTACCGCAATGATCTGTTGTTGGCAAATCATAGTCTAATTCAATATCTAAAATAAGTTCTGCTATAAAATAAAATGAACCAACTTTTTGAGTAAGTAGGTTTGAATTTTTTCCAATCCATCCTAAACCAGATTTTGCCGCCCAAGCTTTGTCTAGAACTGGAGCTGAGTCTACAAAAACGCGTCCATTAACCTCACCAATCTCATTTTGAATAAATTGCAAGAGGCCTTTTAATTTATCCTTTATAACATGATGATAATCTTGACCATAAGCATATTTAGAAATCTTATAGGAATCTACATTTTGAATTTCATTTGGATAATAATTCAATAATAAAGAAACAACACTTTTAGCACCATCAACTAACAATCTTGGATCGAGTCGCTTATCGAAATGATTTTCCATATAAGCCATTTGCCCATTGTAATTATTATTAAGCCAACTTTCTAAACGAGGAGCTTCAGTTTCTAAAAAATCAGCTTTAGAAATACCACAAGAAAGAAAGCCGAGTCTTTTAGATTCGGCTTTAATTAAATTGGTATATTTTTCTTTACTATTTATCAAAACAGTTACTAATTAAAATAATTCTCCTTGATTTCCTAATTTCGTTCTTCCTAAATGTTTGTATGCTAATTCGGTTACTTCTCTTCCTCTAGGAGTTCTTACAATGAACCCTTCTTGAATTAAAAATGGCTCATAAACTTCTTCAATAGTTTCGCCACTTTCAGAAACCGCAGTTGCTAATGTTGTTAAACCTACAGGACCTCCTTTAAACTTATCAATTATAGTGGTTAGGATCTTATTATCCATTTCATCTAAACCATGCGCATCTACATTTAACGCTTTTAATGCAAATTGAGCTATTTCAATATCAATTGAGCCATTACCTTTAATTTGAGCAAAATCTCGAACACGTCTTAATAATGCATTAGCAATACGAGGAGTACCACGGCTACGACCTGCAATTTCTATTGCCGCTTGATCAGAAATTGGAACATTTAAAATCGAAGCACTGCGCTCAATGATTGTTGACAAAAGTTCTTTATTATAATATTGTAAGCGACTTTGAATCCCAAAACGGGCGCGCATAGGTGAGGTTAGCAAACCTGAGCGTGTTGTAGCTCCAACAAGAGTAAAAGGATTTAAATTAATTTGAACAGTTCTAGCATTAGGACCAGACTCAATCATGATATCAATTTTAAAATCCTCCATAGCAGAATACAAATACTCTTCTACAACTGGACTTAAACGATGAATTTCATCAATAAACAATATATCTCTTTCCTCAAGATTTGTGAGTAATCCTGCTAAATCTCCAGGTTTATCTAAAACTGGACCAGATGTAATTTTAATACCAACTCCAAGTTCATTAGCCAAAATATTTGCTAATGTAGTTTTTCCTAAACCTGGTGGCCCGTGAAACAAGGTATGATCTAGAGCTTCATTTCTTAAATTAGCAGCTTTAACGAAAACTTGAAGATTTTCTAAAACCTGTTCCTGACCTGCAAAATCATCAAATGAAAGAGGTCTTAATGCTCTTTCAATATCCATCTCTTGTGGTGAAAATCGTTCTTTATTAGGATTTAAATTCTCGTTCATATAGCAAATATAAAACAAAAAAACCTTTCCAAAAGGAAAGGTTTTTTTATTTATAAATTTATATCTTAATGATGTAATTCTTCTTCACCATCTTGCATTGGAACCACTTGAGGGACGAAGTCTTCAGCGTGTCCCGGTTTACTGTAATCGTAAGCCCAACGGTGTACTTCAGGTAATTGACCTGGCCAGTTTCCATGGATATGTTCAACTGGTGTTGTCCACTCTAAAGTATTAGATCTCCAAGGGTTTTGAGTCGCTTTTTTACCGTAGAAAATACTGTAAAAGAAATTCCAGAAGAAAACAACTTGGAAAACTGCTCCAACTATTGCAAAAACTGTAATTAATACGTTAACATCAGCTAAATCATCAAATAATGGAAATGCAGAGTTTGTGTAGTAACGACGTGGTAAACCAGCCATTCCAATAAAGTGCATTGGGAAGAAAACTCCATAAGCACAAACTGCAGTAACCCAGAAGTGAGCATAACCTAAGTTTTTATTCATCATTCTTCCATACATTTTAGGGAACCAATGGTAAACTCCAGCAAAGAAACCATATAATGCAGAGATACCCATTACTAAGTGGAAGTGAGCCACTACGAAATACGTATCGTGAACGTTAATATCTAATGTACTGTCTCCTAAAATAATTCCTGTTAAACCTCCCGTGATGAAAGTAGATACTAAACCAATTGAGAATAACATTGCAGGATTCATTTGTAAATTACCTTTCCATAATGTTGTAATATAATTGAATGCTTTTACAGCTGATGGAATAGCAATTAATAAAGTCGTAAATGTGAATACTGAACCTAAGAAAGGATTCATACCAGAAACGAACATATGGTGCCCCCATACAATTGTAGATAAGAAAGCAATTGCAATAATCGAAGTAACCATCGCTCTATAACCAAAGATTGGTTTTCTAGCGTTAGTAGCAATAATTTCAGATGTAATACCTAATGCAGGTAATAATACAATATAAACTTCAGGGTGTCCTAAAAACCAGAATAAATGCTCAAATAAAACTGGAGATCCACCTTGATAATGTAGAACCTCACCAGAAATAAAAATATCTGATAAATAGAATGAAGTACCGAAACTTCTATCAAAAATTAATAATAAAGCCGCAGAGAATAATACTGGGAATGAAACAATACCAATAATTGCTGTAACAAAGAAAGCCCAAACTGTTAAAGGCAATCTAGTCATAGACATACCTTTAGTTCTTAAATTAATAACTGTTACAACATAGTTCAAAGATCCCATTAACGAAGATGCAATAAAAATTGCCATCGAAACTAACCAAAGCGTCATACCTAATCCAGAACCAGGAATTGCTTGTGGTAAAGCACTTAAAGGTGGGTATATTGTCCAACCAGCTGCTGCAGGACCTGACTCTACAAATAATGAAATAATCATAATTACAGATGATAAAAAGAACATCCAATATGATAACATATTCATGAATCCTGAAGCCATATCTCTAGCTCCAACTTGCAATGGAATTAACAAATTACTAAAAGTACCACTTAAACCAGCTGTTAAGACAAAGAATACCATTATAGTACCATGAATTGTAACTAATGCTAAGTATATATCGTTACGCATTACTCCACCTGGTGCAAAATTTTCACCTAGTAATGCTTTAAAAATACCAAAAGATTGTTCTGGCCATGCAATTTGCATACGGAAAAGTATTGACATAAGTACACCAATAACTCCCATAATTAAACCTGTAATTAGATATTGCTTAGCAATCATCTTGTGGTCAAGACTAAAGATGTATTTAGTTATGAATGTTTCTTTGTGATGACCGTGTTCGTGTGCTGACATAATCTTATTCTATTATTTGATGATATCTATAATTATTCAATAACTTGTGCAACAACTTTAGTAGTATCTGCAACAACTTCTATAACTTCTGGTTGAGCTGGTGTTTCAGCAGGTTTGTTTACTTCTGCCCATTGAGATGATAATGTTGGTTTTTCAGCTAACCATTTTGTAAACTCATCTTGTTCCTCAACAACTATTTTCATTTGCATATTGTAGTGAGATGCACCACAAATTTTATTACATAATAATAAGTAATTGAATTCGTAAGGATCTAAAGCGGATTCACCGTTTGCAACCAACTCTTTGCTTTTTTCAGTTCTAATTTTGTTGATATTAGCTACTTTCTTTTGTATTGCTTCATTCTGACGCATTTCAGAAGTAGTAACTGTAGGAACAAAAGTAAACTGTGTAATCATACCAGGAACACAATTCATTTGAGCTCTAAAGTGAGGCATATAAGCTGAGTGTAAAACATCTTGTGAACGGAACTTGAAAACTACTTTCTTTCCTTTAGGCAAATGTAACTCATTTGTTACTTTATCGTCTTGAGCTGCAGGATCAGATAAATCAACACCTAATGTATTAACACCTTCAATATAACGAACGTTTGCTTTACCTAATGTATTATCTTCACCTGAGTAGCGTACTTCCCAACCAAATTGTTTCGCATAAACTTCAACATATAATACATCCTCTTCTGCATCAAAATACATGATGTTATTCCAAGTATATAAACCGTATAGAATTAAACCTGCTAAAACAACTACAGGAATACCTGTCCAAATTGCTTCTAATTTATTATTATCAGCATAATACATTGCCTTTTGATCTTTCTTACCACTATATTTAAAAGCAAAATAATGTAATAAGAACTGAGTTAATGTTTGCACGATGAAAATAATAACAAAAGAAATATTCATTAAGTTATCATAATCAGGACCGTGTTCAGAAGCGGGAGTTCCTAAAACTAAATGCCCCCATTTAACAATTGAATAAATTGTAAATAAATATATAAACCCAACGAATGCAAACATTAAGTAACCATTAACCTTATTGTCATTGTCATTAGCTACTTCAGTATTTTCTGAAGCTCCAATTTGAGTTAATGCAAAGATTTTAGTTAATTGCCAAATTGCAATTCCAATTAAAACTAAAACAAAGAATATCAATAAACCCGTCATTTGTTTATTTCTTTAAATATTAATAATGAAAATGTTTGCTCTCTTCCATTAAAGGATTTCCTTTTGCTACAAGAGGTGCTTTTGTTAAAGCTGTAAATACAACAAATATGAATAAACCTAAAAAGAATAATACTGCACTAACTTCAGGTACACCAATAAACCATTGATCACCAACAGTAGCAGGCATAATCATATTGTAAAAATCAATATAGTGACCCATTAAAATAACAGTCCCAGCTGTAACAATAATCCATGATAGACGTTTGAAATCAGTGTTAACTAAAATTAATAATGGGAAAACAAAATTCATAACCAACATTCCAAAAAATGGAAGTTTATAATGCTCAATTCTTGTTACAAAATAAGTTACTTCTTCAGGTATATCTGAATACCAAATTAACATAAATTGAGAAAACCATAAGTATGTCCAGAAAATACTTAAACCAAACATGAACTTCGCTAAGTCGTGTATGTGACTTGTATTCACTTGCTCTAAATATCCTTTTGATTTTAAATAAATAGTAACTAAAGCGATTGTAGTAATAGCACTTACAAAGAAACTTGCAAATACATACCAACCGAATAATGTACTATACCAGTGAGGATCTACAGACATAATCCAATCCCAAGACATAATAGATTCTGTAACAATGAAGATAACTAGAAAAGTAGCAGATAATTTAAAAATACTTTTATAAATAGAAGCGTCGTCAGAGTTTTCTAAAGCTAATGAATTTTTTCTAATTTTGAATCTGAAAAAATTCCATAATAATAAGAATATTGCAGCTCTACCTAAAAAGAAAGGCACATTTAAATAACCTGATTTTCCTTGAATTAAATGGTCGTTTGCTACAACTTCAGGATCCATCCAAACAAATAAATGATTAAAATGTAATCCAGACAATACTAGTACACCAAAGAAAATTACTGATCCAGGTAATAAGTAAGCACTAATACCTTCCATAACACGGAATAATATTGGTGACCAACCTGCTTGCGCAGCATATTGGATAGTATTAAAAACAAAAGCTCCTAAGCTGATTAACATAAAGAAAATACATGCTACATAAAAAGCTGCCCATGGTTTATTTTGCAATTGATGCAAAACGTGTTCTAAATGCGCTTTGTGTTCAGTATCATGATTAACCTCCGTTGCGTGTGCAGCATGTTCATTGTTTGAAGCATGATTATCATGAGTAGCTTCTACATGGTGTCCATGAGAATCTGCTGAAAGGATTGTTTCAACTTCTTCTATAGTCTTTGGAGCATCCAAGAAACTATAACCTATTCCTAAGGCACCAATTACCATAAGAATTAGCGAAAAAGTTTTTAATTTACTTGAAAACGTGTACATATCAATTACTTTCAAAAAGTGTTTTACAATTATAATTCTGATCTTAGCTTTAAAACATAATCTGCTACTTGCCATCTTTCCTCTTGTGAAAGCTGATTAGCATGTGACCCCATAGAATTTAATCCATAAGTGATTACGTGATAAATACTACCTTCTGTAATTTCTCTATCTTTATAGTTAGGAACACCAAGGAATTTTTCTCTTTTAACTAAATTTCCTTTACCATCACCTTTTTCACCGTGACAAATTGCACAATAAATGTTGAATAATTCTTTGCCCTTTTCAGGATTTAAAGAGATTGAATCTAAAGGAGATTTTAAAGTTTCTTTAGCTAGCGTATATCCCTCAGGTGTATTTGGAATTTCATAAGGAACGAAACCTCTTTTAATAGTTCCCTCTACGGGTAGTTGACCTTCCTTGCCACCTTTAAATACACTATGTTCTGAATACGTTTCATAAGGAACTGCTTCATACATATTTGGCATGAACTGGTAGTTAGGCTTTGACTTATCGAAGCAAGAAGTTGCCATTACTGATAACCCAACAACTGCTACTATTTTATATAAGCTTTTCATATCTTGATATTAATGCTTTTCAATTACTTTAACTTCAACCGCACCTGTTTCTTGTAAAAAAGAAACTAATTCTTCTTCATTACCATGAACACCTATTTCCATTAAAAAATGATCATCAGTAGTTCTCACGTCAGGATTTTCTGCTTTTTTAAAAGGCCACAATTTACTTCTCATGTAAAAAGTAATAACCATTAAGTGGGCAGCAAAGAAAACAGTTCCCTCAAACATTACTGGCACAAATGCAGGTAAATTATCGATAAAACTAAAACTTGGTTTTCCACCAATATCTTGAGGCCAATCTTGAATCATAATATAATTTAACAATGCCGTATAAATTGCAAGCCCTGTTAAACCATAAAGAAATGAAGCAATTGCAATACGCGTTGGAGCTAATCCCATTGCTTTATCCAAACCGTGAACTGGGAAAGGCGTATAAACCTCTTCAATATGATGATGAGCTGCTCTTGTTTTCTTTACAGCATCCATTAATACATCATCATCATTATATATAGCGTGTACTACTTTATTACTCATGATATTAGTGATTATCTGAATGATTATGACCGTTTAATTCTCTTTCTCTTTTATAATTGTCACCAGATGTTTTCAAAATTGTTTTAACCTCTGCTTGAGCAATTACTGGGAAACTTCTAGAATATAATAAGAATAATACAAAGAAGAATCCGATGGTTCCTATATAAATACCTGCATCTACAAATGTTGGCTGGAACATTGTCCATGAAGATGGTAAATAATCTCTGTGTAATGAAGTTACGATAATTACGAAACGCTCGAACCACATACCTACATTTACCACAATTGATATAATGAATGATGCCATAATACTTGTTCTAATTTTCTTAAACCACATAACTTGAGGAGAAATTACGTTACAAGTCATCATTAACCAATATGACCACCAATAAGGTCCTGTTGCTCTATTCAAGAAAGCATATTGTTCATACTCTACCCCAGAATACCAAGCAATGAATAACTCAGTAATATAAGCACAACCTACTATCGAACCAGTAATCATAATTACTAAGTTCATTAATTCAATATGTTGTAGTGTAATATAATCTTCTAAATTTGAAACCTTTCTCATGATGATTAACAGTGTTTGAACCATTGCAAATCCAGAGAAAATAGCTCCTGCAACGAAGTAAGGAGGTAAAATTGTAGTATGCCATCCTGGGATAACCGAAGTTGCGAAGTCAAAAGATACAATTGTATGTACCGAAAGTACAAGAGGGGTTGCTAAACCTGCTAATACTAATGAAACTTCTTCAAAACGTTGCCAGTCTTTAGCTCTTCCACTCCATCCAAAAGACAAGGTTGAATAAATTCTTTTTGTAAAAGGAGTTACCGCTCTATCACGTAACATTGCGAAATCAGGTAATAAACCAGTCCACCAGAACACTAATGATACTGAAAGATAAGTTGAGATTGCAAAAACGTCCCACAATAACGGTGAGTTGAAGTTTACCCACAAAGATCCAAATTGATTCGGAATAGGTAATACCCAATAACCTAACCAAGGACGACCCATGTGAATGATTGGGAATAAACCTGCCTGCATTACAGAGAAAATCGTCATAGCTTCTGCAGAACGGTTAATTGCCATTCTCCATTTTTGACGGAATAATAATAATACTGCAGAAATAAGTGTTCCGGCGTGACCGATACCTACCCACCAAACGAAGTTAGTGATATCCCAAGCCCAACCAACTGTTTTATTTAATCCCCATGTTCCAATACCAGTAGATACTGTGTAAATCATACAACCTAATCCGTATAGGAAAGCAGCTAGTGCTATTGAAAACACTATCCACCATTGTTTGTTAGCTCTTCCTTCTACAGGGCGAGCCACATCTACCGTAACATCATGGTAAGATTTACTTCCTACTACTAAAGGTTTTCTAATGGGTGCTTCGTAATGAGACGACATAATCCTTTATATTGTTTCTGTTAATTAATATTTTATTTTTCGTTTCTAACTTTAACGTGATAGAACACATTTGGTTTAGTTCCGATATGCTCTAATAAATGATACATTCTTTCAGAATTTGCTAATTCAGCAACTTTACTTTCTTTATCATTTACATCTCCAAAAATCATGGCCCCACTTGTACAAGCAGCCGAACAAGCCGTTTGGAATTCACCATCTTTTACTGGTCTTCCTTCACGCTTAGCTTTTAACTTAGTAGCTTGAGTCATTTGGATACACATTGAACATTTCTCCATAACTCCACGAGAACGAACGTTTACATCTGGATTTAATACCATACGTCCTAAATCATCATTCATATGATAATCAAACTCTTCGTTTTTGTTATATAAGAACCAGTTAAAACGACGTACTTTGTACGGACAGTTGTTTGCACAGTAACGAGTACCTACACAACGGTTATAAGCCATATGATTTTGACCTTCCCTACCATGAGAAGTAGCAGCTACTGGACAAACTGTTTCACATGGTGCGTGATTACAGTGTTGGCACATTACTGGTTGGAAAGCAACTTGTGGATTCTCATTTGGATCTTCCATACCAATGAAAGTCTCTCTTGAGTTCATTAATCCAGACGCGCTATCTTTTAATTCAATATCTCCATCAAATGATTCACTAGAAGAATAGTATCTATCAATACGTAACCAATGCATATCACGGCTTCTTCTCACTTCTGATTTACCTACTACTGGTACATTGTTTTCAGCATGACAAGCAATTACACAAGCTCCACATCCTGTACAAGCATTTAAATCGATAGATAAATTAAAATGATGTGCTACGCTTCTATCAAAAGACCCCCATAAATCAACTTCTGTTGCCGGAGTTTCAGCGTGATCTAAAGACACCATCGGAACAGGATTCCACTCCTCAGCGTTTTTAGTATTGAATATTTCAAGGGTAGTTTCTTTGATAATATCACCTCTACCCATTAAGGTTTTATGTAACTGAACACAAGCAAATTCATGTTCACCTTCTTCTTTTGTAATAGAAACAGATTGGTTAGCATTAAAATCAGCATACAATTCATATGCATTAACACCAACTTGCATCTCTTGTTTCATTGCGGCTTTCTTACCGTAACCAAAAGCAAGACCAACTGTACCAACAGCTTGTCCTGGCTGTACAACTACAGGAACTTGATTTAGAGTAGTATTACCAACTTTCAAAGTCACGTAACTACCATTCATTCCTCCATTTGCAACATTCCAATTATCTAATCCTAACTTTTCAGCATCTTTTTTAGAAACAGTAACATAGTTATCCCAAGACACTCTTGTAATCGGATCAGGAAACTCTTGTAACCAAGGGTTGTTAGCTTGTTGACCATCACCCATACCTACTTTTGTATACAAGACTAAATCTAAACCATTTGATTTAGCATTCGCTAATTTAGAAACAGAAGCACTTAAGTCAACCGAATTTGCATTTAAAGCAACAACTTCAGTTGCAGCGAATCCATCATGAACAGTTTGATTCCAAGATTTACCAACTAATTTTGAATTAGCAAAATTCTTTAAGTAATCAATATACTCAGAACTATTATCAGTCCAAGATAATAAAGCATCTTGAAATTGTTTTGTATCAAATAAAGGACGAATTGTAGGCTGCATTACACTGTAATGACCTCTTTGCAAAGAAACATCACCCCATGACTCTAAATAATGTGGAGCCGCAGCCGCAATAGTTGTTAAACTAGCTGTCTCATCCTCTTTCATTGAGAAAGCAACAGACAATTTAACTTTTTTCAATCCTTCAACAAAATCTTTTGAATTTGGTAAAGTATAAACTGGATTAACACCACTCATAATTAAAGTATGAATAGCACCAGATTTCATGTCAGCAACTAATTGCGCAACATCTTTAGCATTACCTTTACGAGTTAGTTTAGCAGCATTAGGATTAAAAGCAGCAGATTGTAAAGCTTGATTGATTCCAATTGCAACAATTTGCGCATCAAAATCATCTAAACCTGTTACAAGTACACCTTTATTACCAGCAGACTTTAACTGTTTAGCTGCCTTAGCAACTTCTGCATTCTTTGGTGTTGCACCACCAACTACTGCATTATATAAGTCAGCAAGAGCTTGCTTTTGTTGAGAAACCGTCATTGGAATTCTCTTATCAGCATTTGCTCCAGCTAATGACATGTTTGCTTCAATTTGAATATGCTTAGACATTTTTCCATTTTTAGGAATACGTCCTTTTGCATAAGACGCATCATATCCACCACCTTGCCAATCTCCTAAGAAATCAGCACCAACAGATACAATAACGTCAGCTTGAGAAAAATCATATCCTGCTAAAGCTCTTTCACCATAAACAGCCTCAAAAGCATCCAAGGCTGTACTTTCAGAAACTGAATCGTAAACAACTTGTTTTACGTTAGGATATTTAGCTTGTAATTCTGCAATTAAAGCATTTGTAGAAGGACTCGCCATTGTATTTGTTAACAATACTACATTTCCTCCTTTTGCTTTTGCATCCTCTAAACTTGATTTTACTTTAGTATTAACTTCAGCCCAAGTTGCATCTTTACCTGCAATTTTAGGTTGTTTTAATCTTAAACTATCATATAAAGAAAGTACTGATGCATGAACTCTAGCATTAGCTCCCGTTAAAGCACCTTCTAAATTATTGTTTTCAATTTTAATTGGACGACCTTCTCTTGTCTTAACTAAAATATTTGCAAAATCAAAACCATCTGCTATTGTTGTAGCATAAAAATCTGCAACACCTGGAACAATTTCTTCAGGTTGCACTACATAAGGAATAGATTTTACAACTGGACCTTCACAAGCAGCCAAAGAAGCAGCTGCAGTACTAAATCCTACATATTTTAAGAAGTCACGACGAGTTGTTGAAGAGCCCGATAAGGCATTATCATTCCCTAAAAATTCATTTACAGGAATTTCTTCGATAAACTCATTGTTTCTTAGCGTCTCAACAATAGAACTATTTTCGTTTAGTTCTTCAACACTTTTCCAGTATTTTTTGTTTGATGCCATATTATATCTTGATATTAGCTTCTAAAATTATTATTAATAGTGGCATTTACCACACTCTAAACCTCCCATTTGAGCAGCTGTTAACTTATCAACACCGTACTTTTTAGAAAGTTCTTCATGAATTTTTTTGTAGTACTCATTGTCTTCAACTTTCACATTAGTCTCTCTGTGACAGTTGATACACCAACCCATTGTTAATGAAGAATGTTGTCTCATAATTTCCATTTCCTCAACAGGTCCATGACAAGTTTGACACTCTACACCAGCAACAGATACGTGTTGCGAGTGGTTGAAATAAACAAAATCAGGTAGATTGTGAATTCTAACCCATTTTACTGGCTTAGTTTTTCCAGTATATTTAGTACCGTCCCAACCTACTGCATCATATAATTTTTGAATTTCACCATCATAAAACTCTTTTGAATAATCCTCAGTAGCCGTAGTTTCAGCAACCTCACTGATATTCTTATGACAGTTCATACAAACATTTAAAGAAGGAATATTTGAATGCTTACTAACTCTTGCTGCCGAGTGACAGTATTTACAATCAATACCATTGTCACCAGCGTGAATTCTATGAGAATAATGAATTGGCTGAATTGGCTCATAACCTTGATCTACACCAATTTGCATCAAGTAACCATAAGCAAAATATGCCGCAATCAGTAAAAAGAATATTGCAGACACCAATACTAAAAATTGGTTTTTAGCAAATGCTTTCCACAAAGGAAGCGATTTCTCACTTGGAGCAGCCTCAATACCATTTGCCTTAGCTATTTTTGTTAAAACATTATTCACTAAGAACAACATCACAATTAACATTACTAAAACCAAAGATAATGCAGCTAAAATTGCATTATTAGAAATTCCTGAAGACGTTTCAACTGTTGCAGTTCCAGGACCAGGTGTTGGAACAGGTGCAGCTGTTGGTTGTTCAGAAGTATAAGCCAATATATTATCTATATCAGCATGAGATAATTGAGGAAATGCAGTCATTGGGACTTTATTAAACTCCTCAAAAATCTTAACAGCTTGAGCGTCACCTGACTTTACTAACTCACCACTGTTGTTAATCCACTTATACAACCATTCTCTTTCATATTTATCCGCAACACCACGTAAAGCCGGACCTGTAGCAACTTTATCAAGTTTATGACAAGCCGCACAGTTTGCATTAAACAATTCTTTACCTTTTGCAGGATCTCCACCCCCTGTAGCAGCAGCTTCAGCCGGAGCAGCATCTTGAGCAAAAATTGATAAAGAAAAAGATAGCGAAAGCGCTAAACTGAAGAAAATCTTTGTAAACGATCTATGGTTACCCACCTTTTTCATATTAATTTATGGTTATCGTATCTATTTTATGGTATGATTTTAGCTATTAAAAATAAAGAATAACTAAAACATTATTTTTAAACTCCGACAAAAATACGACATTCGAGTTATTATAAAAACCTTAATTTTATCTTAAAATGTAATTTATATTTATTCTAAATAATTAGTTAGTTGAGTTACTAGAAATATAATTGTATTTTTGTTTAAATATTCATTCAAAATGAGAAATTTACATTCAAAATTCACCCAAACAACATTCTTTTTTTTACTATTATGTTCATCGCAAATTTTTTCTCAAGAAGGAAAAACCTCTTTAAGTCAAAATCCAAAATTTGAAGAATTACTCAATGAAAAGAGAAAAGTTAACTCGACTTTAGCCATTAATGATGGCTATAAGATTCAAATATTTAGCGGTAACAGCAGTGACTGTAAAAAACAATTAAATGATTTTAAAAAAGAGTACAAAGAACTAGACGGAACCATTGTTTTTTCTAGTCCTCAATATAAAGTTTATATCGGTCCATTTCGTTCAAGATTGCATGCAGAAGGCACTCTAAAAAGAATTAAAGATAAATATCCTACTTCACTTTTAATTAAGCCATAAAAAAAGCCCAATTTAAATTGGGCTTTTTTTATGTATAATTTGAAACTATAATTTCTTTTTAACTTCGACTTCTTGGAAAGCTTCAATGATATCATACTCTCTAATATCATTATAGTTTTTAACCTGCATACCACAATCGTAGCCTTTAGAAACTTCTTTAACATCATCTTTAAAACGTTTTAAAGCTGCTAATTCACCTGTGTAAATTACAACACCTTCACGAATTAATCTAATTTTAGAGTTTCTATATATTTTACCATCAGTAACCATACAACCAGCAATAGTTCCAACTTTAGAAATCTTGAATAACTCTCTAATTTCTGCAGTACCCGTGATCTCCTCTTTTAATTCCGGAGACAACATTCCTTCCATTGCATCTTTAACATCATCAATAGCATCATAGATAATTGAATAGTTACGGATATCGATTTCTTCTTTCTCGGCCAACATTTTAGCATTACCTTGAGGACGAACGTTGAATCCGATAATAATTGCATCAGACGCAGAAGCTAACAATACATCAGATTCTGTAATTGCTCCAACGCCTTTATGAATAATATTAACTTGAATTTCTTCTGTAGACAATTTAGAGAATGAATCTGATAAGGCTTCAACTGAACCGTCCACATCTCCTTTCAGGATAATGTTTAATTCTTTAAATTGACCTAAAGCAATACGACGTCCAATCTCCGCCAATGTAATATGCTTTTGAGTTCTTACAGATTGCTCACGAATTAACTGTGTACGTTTTGCTGCAATTTGTTTAGCTTCTCTTTCATCTTCATAAACATTAAATTTATCTCCAGCTGTTGGCGCTCCATCTAAACCTAATACCGAAACTGGCGTAGAAGGACCTGCTTCTTTAACATTGTGACCACGTTCATCAAACATTGCACGTATTTTTCCGTGATGCTTACCTGCTAAAACATAATCTCCAATTTTTAACGTACCGTTTTGAACTAAGATAGTTGTTACATAACCACGACCTTTATCTAATTGCGCTTCTACAACTGTACCTTGTGCTAACCTATCAGGGTTAGCTTTAAGCTCTAGTAATTCTGCTTCAAGTAAAACTTTTTCTAGTAATTCTTTTACTCCTAATCCAGTTTTAGCCGATATATCGTGAGATTGATATTTTCCACCCCACTCTTCAACCAATAAGTTCATAGCAGCTAATTTTTCTTTAATTTTTTCAGGATTAGCTGTTGGCTTATCTACTTTATTAATTGCGAAAATCATTGGAACACCAGCTGCTTGCGCATGACTGATTGCTTCTTTAGTTTGAGGCATGATATCATCATCCGCTGCAATAACAATAATTGCAATATCTGTAACTTGAGCTCCACGCGCACGCATTGCTGTAAAGGCCTCGTGACCAGGAGTATCTAAGAAAGTAATTTTTTGACCACTTTCTAATTCCACTGCGTATGCTCCAATATGCTGCGTAATACCTCCAGACTCCCCCGCAATGACATTTGTATCACGAACATAATCTAAGAAAGATGTTTTACCGTGATCTACGTGCCCCATTACTGTAACAATAGGCGCTCTTTCTTGTAAATCTTCTGGATTATCTTGAATTTCTTCAGCGGCTTCTTCGATATCAGTAGTTATGAATTCTACTTGATAACCAAACTCATCAGCAACTATTGACAAAGTCTCAGCATCTAAACGTTGATTCATTGTAACCATAATTCCTAACGACATACAAGTTCCAATTACTTTGGTAATTGGCACATCCATCATTGTTGCAATTTCTCCGACAGTAACAAACTCTGTTACTTTTAAGATTTTACTTTCTAAATCTTGCTGTTGTTGTTCTTCATCTATACGTTGACGGTGAGTTTCTCTTTTATCTTTACGATATTTAGCAGCTTTAGACTTATTACCTTTACCTTGAAGTCTTTCAAGAGTTTCTTTAATTTGGTTTTTAACCTCTTCTTCGGTAGGCTCTACTTTTTGAATTATTGGTTTTTTACCTTTATTGAAGCGATCTTTATTAAAATCTTTCTTTACACCACCTTGACCTTGGTTATTATTGTTATTAGTGCCACCTGGGGTTGGTTTTGTAATTCTTTGGCGCTTTTTCTTAGCAGCATCGCCGTTATCTTTTTTAGCACCTTGCTGATTTTGATTATTGTTACTTCCAGGCTTTTTGAAGTCTTTCTTGTTGTCTTCTTTTTTCTTTTTTGGTTTATCAAATTGAGATAAATCAATTTTTTGACCTGTAAAAGTAGCCCCAGAAAGTTTTTGATATTGTGTCTCAATTTTTACTGGTTCTTGAGAAGTTTCTTCTTGATTTTGAACCGGTTGTTGTTTCACTTCTTTTTCAAGTTTAGGCTCTTTTTTAAATTCTTTTGGTGAATTATTTTGAACAACTGGAACTTGTTTCACTTCTTTAGCTTGTTCTTTAACAATTACCGGAGTTTTTTTAACTTCTTCAACTTTAACTTCATCTGGAACAGGAGTTTCTTGAATAACCTTTTCTTCTATTGCTTTTTCTTCAACTGGTTTTGATGGATTTAAATCAATTTTACCAACTGCTTTTGGACCAGAAATAGTTGCTCTAGCCTTAATTACTTCTTGTTCTTTCTTTAGTTTTTCTTCTTGAAGTTTTTTAATCTCAAGTTCTTTTTCAATCTCTTTCTTTAAAGCCTCTTTTTCCTTTTTCTTTTCCTCACTAACTTCAAGAGAAGCTTCTTTCTTACCTTTATCGGCCGAAAATTGATTGCAAAGCAAATCATATTCTACTTGAGAGATTTTTGCATTAGGACTTGATTCAATGTCGTGATGACCTTTTTCTTTTAAAAAATCCACAGCTCTATCAAGAGAAATGTTTAACTCCCTTAAAACTTTATTGATTCTTATAACTCTATTTTCAGACATATAATCTAATTATGTTTTCTTTGTAATTTGTGTGTTGTTTATTTTTAGAGTTATTAGTCTTCTAATTCTTCTTTTAAAATTCTAATTACATCTAAAACAGTTTCTTCTTCAAGATCTGTTCTGCGAACTAAATCTTCAACATCTTGATCTAAAACACTTCTAGCGGTATCTAAGCCAATTTTTTCGAATTCTTCGATTACCCATCCTTCGATTTCATCAGAGAATTCTCTTAATTCTACGTCGTCGATTTCCTCAACTCCTTCTCTAATTACGTCAAGTTCGTAACCTGTTAACATACTTGCTAATCGGATATTATGTCCTCCTCTACCGATAGCTTTTGATACTTCTTCAATTTTCAAGAACACTTCAGCTCTTTTGTTTTCCTCATCAATTTTTACAGAAGAAACTTTAGCAGGGCTTAATGCTCTTGTAATATATAATTGCGCGTTGTTTGTAAAGTTAATAACATCAATATTTTCATTATTTAACTCGCGAACAATGCCATGAATACGCGAACCTTTCATCCCCACACAAGCACCAACAGGATCTATACGATCATCGTAAGAATCTACCGCAACTTTTGCTTTTTCACCGGGAATACGAGCTACTTTTTTAATATTGATTAAACCGTCGAAAACTTCTGGAATTTCTTGTTCAAATAATTTTTCTAAAAAATCTGGTGAAGTTCTAGACATGATGATTTGAGGCTTATTTCCTTTCAATTCAACATTTTCTATTATCCCTCTAACATGATCTCCTTTTTTAAAGTAGTCGTTTGGTATTTGCTTTTCTTTTGGCAACACAATTTCATTTCCATCATCATCCATCAAAACAACCATTTTTGGTCTTACATGGTGAACTTCAGCTGTGTAAATATCTCCAATTAAATCTTTAAATTGTTTGTAAAGATTTGTATTATCGTGTTCGTGGATTTTTGAAATCAAATTTTGGCGAAGCGCTAAAATAGCACGTCTTCCTAAGTCGATTAATTTAACCTCTTCAGAAACTTCTTCACCTACTTCAAAATCAGGTTCAATTTTTCTTGCTTGAGATAATGCAATTTCAGAATTTGGATCTTCAACCTCTCCATCTTCTACTACAGTTCTGTTTCTCCAAATTTCCATATCTCCTTTATCAGGATTAATAATGATATCGAAATTATCATCTGAACCAAACTTTTTCTTCAACGCATTGCGAAATACATCTTCCAAAATCGCCATTAAGGTAACTCTATCGATAAGTTTATCGTCTTTAAACTCAGAAAACGATTCAATTAACGCAATATTCTCCATGTTAATTTTCTATTTAAAATGTAATTATAACCACCGCTTGTTTAATATCTGTATAAGGTAAAACCTCTTTTTTGTCTACAGTTTCTTTTCCTTTACCAATTTTTTTGGGTTCTCTAGCCTTCCACTCTAGAGTCACTCCATTTTCATCTGCTTCAATTAAAGTAGCTTCAATTACTTCATCAGAAATCTTTACAACCTTAATTTTTCTTCCAATATTTTTTTTATACTGACGAGGCATTTTCATTGGACTCGTAGCTCCCGCAGATGCAACTTCTAAAGCGAAATCCACTTCCTCTCGATCCAAATTATGTTCAAGTACTCTACTTACATCAATACAATCTTGTAAGTTCACTCCATTATCACCATCTAAAATTACTGAAATTTTATTATCATCTGTAATTTTTAGATCAATTAAAAACAAACTTGGACGCTCCATTAGAGCTTCTTGTACTAATTGATTTACTTTTTCTTTAAACAACATAATTTATAAAAAGAGGCACGCGTAGCGTGCCTCATTATTGATTATTCAAATAACTGCTGCAAATATACAAATAATTTTTAAACTAAAAAAAATTGTTAATTTCCAATTAATTACTACCTTTATAGTGTAAAAATTTTACTACCAAAACTTTAATCTAAATTTATGAAACGAATTTTAGTACCAACTGATTTTTCAAAACATGCAGAATATGCATTAAAGGTAGCCGCTCAAATTGCAAAAAAAAATGATGGCGAAATCTTCTTAATACACATGTTAGAATTACCAACATCTGGCAACGATGCAATTTCTAGCGCACACGATATACCCGAATTAATGTTATTTAAAAATGCCGCTTTAACCAAGTTAGACGAATTAATGAATGCTCCTTACTTAGAAGGTGTTAAGGTTTCAAAAATTATTCAATTTGAAATGGCATTTGACGGAATTATTAAAAATGGAGAATCTCACAATGCTGATTTGGTTGTTATGGGTTCTCATGGCGCAAGCGGATTCCAAGAGATGTTCATTGGTTCAAATGCTGAAAAAGTAGTAAGAAACTCAAACGTTCCGGTTTTAATCATTAAAAATGATAACGAAAGTTTCACTGCTGATAAATTTGTATTTGCTTCAGATTTTTCAGACGAAGTAAAAAAACCATTTGAAAAAGTAATTTCTTTTGCAAACAAATTTAACTCACACATACATTTGGTAAATATCAACACACCAAATAACTTTAAATCTACAAAAGTTGCCCAAAAAGCAATGGATGAGTTTATGTCTAGTTTTGATTTCAAAAACTTCTCAACTCACATTTACAATGATATCAATGTAGAAAAAGGAATTTTACATTTTGCAAAAAGCATTGATGCCGACTTAATAGGAATGAGCACACATGGAAGAAAAGGACTATCTCACTTCTTCAACGGAAGCATTAGTGAAGACCTAGTAAATCATGCTAAAAGACCAGTAATTACATTCAAAATCTAATTTTTAAGATTTTACCGATAAAAAAAAGACTACTAAATAGTAGTCTTTTTTTTATTTAATAATACTATTCAAAATCAAACAAATAAAAATAAAAAACTCCGATATTTCTATCGGAGTTTCTTTGTTGGCCCACAAGGACTCGAACCTTGAATGACGGTACCAAAAACCGGAGTGTTACCATTACACCATGGGCCAATTCCCATGCAACTGTGTTATTGCGAGTGCAAATGTAGTACATTTTTGTATCCTCGCTAATTTTTGCTATAATGATATTAATATAATTTT
>JAIXHM010000037.1 GCA_030145825.1 Flavobacterium sp. | reverse complement strand
GCTCTTAATACTTTAGAAAAGATTTCTTCTTTTTCTAACATTTCATTTTCTCTCATAATCCAATCTTTCAATTAGTGGTTTTAGTGTTTCAAAAATCTAAAAAAAAAAATTATAAACCAATTTTTTATACAATTTCTTTTTCAGACAATTGTTTTAAATATAATTCTTTGTAATATCCTTCTTCGTCTAATAATTGATTATGAGTTCCTTGCTGTATTATTTTACCATCGTCTAGAATTATAATTTTATCTGCATTTTTAACAGATGAAATTCTATGACTAACAATTAGTGTTGTTTTGTCTTTACAAAATTCTGTTAAATTATTTAAAATAGCTTCTTCGGTTTCTGTATCTACAGCGCTTAAGCAATCGTCTAAAAGTAAAACAGGAGCATTTTTAATTAAAGCCCTTGCGATTGAAACACGTTGTTTTTGTCCGCCAGATAATGTAATTCCTCTTTCGCCTAAAACAGTATCATATTTATTAGTAAATTCCATAATGTTATGGTGAACCAAAGCTTTTTTTGCAACATCTTCAATTTCTTCATCCGTTGCATCTTCTTTACCAAATTTGATGTTGTTTTTAATTGAATCGGAAAACAAAAAGGCATCTTGCGGAACAACACTGATGGCATCTCTTAAACTGTATAAGTTTAAATTTTTAATATTTTGGTTGTCAATAAATATGTCTCCACTTGTAGTATCATACAAGCGACTGATAAGTGATAAAATACTTGATTTACCAGAACCTGTTTTTCCTAAAATACCTAACGTTTCTCCTTTATTTACTGTAAAACAAATGTTTTTTAAAGCTTCAATATTAGTATCGTCATAAGTGAAGCTTACATTGTTAAATTCGATTTTTCCGCTTATATGAGAAGATTCAGGATTATTATTTTTAATATCAGGTTGTTCTTTTAAAAATTCATTAATTCGTTCTTGTGAAGCTTCTGCTTCTTGAATTAAAGAAGAAACCCAACCTAATGAAGCAACTGGCCAAGTTAGCATATTAATGTATAGCATAAATTGGGCAATCTTTCCAAGGTCGTTAATTTCTGTACTTCCTTCCATATACATTAAACCACCAAAGTAAATTACAACTAAATTACTCAAGCCAATTAACAATATCATTAAGGGACCAAAAAGTGAATTCACTTTGGCTAAATCCATGGCCTTTTTTTTGCTGTCTACAGTAAGTTCCCCAAATTCATTTAGTTTTTGAGGTTCGATAGCATAAGCTTTGATAACTCTAATTCCAGAAAACATTTCTTGTGCAAATGAAGAAAGCGTCGATAAATTCTTTTGAAATGCTCCACTTCTTTTATGAATTTCCGAACTTATTTTGAAAATCCCATAAGATAATAGCGGTAATGGCAATAATGAATAAATAGTTAATCGAGGAGAAATGTTGTACATGTAAACAATTACTGTTACAAACGTTATAAAGGTATTGATGGAATACATTACAGCCGGACCAACATACATTCTCACTTTACTAACATCTTCACTAATACGATTCATTAAATCTCCAGTTCTATTGCGCTTATAAAAACTTTGCGATAAAACTTGATAATGTTTGTAAACTTCATTTTTTAAATCAAACTCAACATAACGCGACATTACAATTAAGGTTTGACGCATTAAAAAAGTAAAAAAACCTGCAACAATAGTTACCACTAAAACCCAGATAAATTTTTCTAAGATTGCAGAAAAAAGTTCGCTTGTATTGGTTTGAGAGTTTTCTATAAACTTTTGTACCAAAGCAATTGAATCTCCAATGTACTCAGGAACAAATAGTTTTATGATTTGGGCAACAATTGTAATCAAAATCCCAAATAAAAAGCGTAATTTATATTTGAGGAAATATTTATTTAAATATTGTAATTCTTTCATTTATGTAGATAAAAAAGCAATTTTTTAGTAAAATTATAAATTAAAGCCCAACAAAAATGAACTTTTGGTTAATATTAACATCATGATTTGTATTATCATATTATTAAAAAAAATATAAAAAATTGAAACAAATTAAATTTATTCGTAATATTGCATACATTTATTGAATAATTTTCAAAATTTTACAGCATGACAGCAGATTTATTAACTACTAGTGAGCTTCACAAAGTAGATCCGGTTTTTGGTCAAGTGTCTTTTGACGGTCATGAGCAAGTTGTATTTTGCTACGACAAAGATACAGGTTTAAAAGCAATTATCGGTATACATAATACCGTTTTAGGTCCAGCATTAGGTGGAACTAGAATGTGGAAATATACAAACGAGTGGGAAGCATTAAACGATGTTTTGCGTTTATCTCGTGGAATGACTTTTAAAAATTCAATTTCTGGATTAAATTTAGGTGGAGGTAAAGCTGTTATTATAGGTGATGCTAAAACTGAAAAAACTCCTGAATTAATGACTCGTTTCGGTCAGTTTGTTGATTCTTTATCAGGAAAATATATTACAGCTGAAGACGTAGGAATGGAGACTAAAGACATGGATATTGTAAATAATGTTACAAAGCATGTTGCTGGAATTTCAGTAGAAAGAGGTGGTTCAGGTAACCCTTCTCCTGTTACAGCTTACGGAGTTTTTATGGGAATGAAAGCTGCAGCTAAGTACAAATTTGGTTCTGATAATTTAGAAGGAAAAAGCGTTTTAGTTCAAGGAATTGGTCACGTAGGTGAGGTTTTAGTACAACACTTAACAGAAAGTGGTGCTATTGTTTCAATTACTGATATCAACGAAGATAGAGTACACCAAGTTGGTTCAAAATATGGTGCGAAAATCTTTACAGGAGCCGATTTATATGCTGCCGATGTTGATATTTATGCTCCTTGTGCTTTAGGTGCTACTATTAATGACGACACCATTGATAAAATTCAAGCTAAAGTAATTGCAGGTGCTGCAAATAACCAATTAGCAAATGAAGTAAAACATGGTAAAATTCTTAAGGAAAAAGGAATTTTATATGCACCAGATTTCTTAATTAATGCAGGTGGTGTAATTAATGTATATTCAGAATTAGCTAACTTGACAAAAGCTCAAGTAATGGAGAAAACTGAAAACATTTACAATACTGCTTTAGAAATTTTTGATTTTGCTGATAAAAATAATGTAACAACACATGCTGCTGCATTATCAATAGCTCAAAAGCGAATTGAAGACAGAAAAAATGAATTACAAAACAAGTAATTTTTAAATAATATTGTATTTTTGCAAAGCGAAAGAGTAATCTTTCGCTTTCTTAATTTTTTAAAGTTCTTAAAGTAAGTATGTTAAACAGAAGACATATACGAATTAAAGTAATGCAAAGCATTTATGCCATGCATCAACACGAATCAGATAATCTTGAAAAGGAAGAAAAATTCTTATTTCAAAGTATTGAAAACATGCAAGATCTCTACTTGTTATTGGTTGCAGCATTAATAGAAATTCGTAATAAAGAAGAAGAATATCTTGATTTGGCTTCTAAAAAGCATTTAGCAACAAAGGAAGAACGCAATCCAAATAAAAAATTTATCAATAATAAAGTTTTACGATTATTAGCTAATTCAGGTAATATCGAAAATGCTTTAGAAGAAAATAGTATTTCTAACTGGAAACGCAATGATGATATTATTTTACTTTTATTAGAAGAAGTAAAAGCAAGTACTATTTATCAACATTACATGAGCAAAACGGAAAGTAATTTTAATGATGATAAATATTTTGTAGCCGATTTATTTTCGGAAGTTATTGCGCCAAATGAAAAACTTTATGATTATATCGAAGATTATAAGTTAACCTGGGTAGACGATTTAGCTTCTGTAAATACTTTAATTTTAAAACAAATTAAAAGTTTAAAATCGGAAGATGATATTTTTAGAGTTTCAGCTTTATACAAAGACGAAGACGATAAAGATCTCGTGAAAAGTTTATTTAGAAAAACGGTTTTAAATGAGCAAGAACTTTCTAAGGAATATATAGATAAAACTCCGAATTGGGATGCTGAACGTATTGCAGAAATGGATACTATTATTTTAAAAATGGCAATTTGCGAATTGTTAAAGTTCCCATCAATTCCGGTAAAAGTAACAATTAACGAATATTTAGAAATTGCCAAAGAGTATTCTACACCAAAAAGTAGTATTTTTATAAACGGAATTTTAGATAATCTTGTAAAAGAATTTAAAAATGAAAACCGTTTAAATAAAGCGGGAAGAGGTTTATTATAAATTTAAAAATAAAAAAATGAAAAGAAGAAACTTATTATCAATCGCATCGTTTTCATTAATTATTGGTTTAGTATCTTGTAATGATGCTGCTAAAAGTAAAATTACTGAAGAAGATATTAAAGCAGTAGAGACAGCAAAAGAATTAGCTACTAAATTGCCAAAAGTATCTTTTGATAAAGCAGAATATGATTTTGGGACAATTACAGAAGGAGATGTTGTTGAAACAGAATTTACAGTTACAAATAATGGAGAATCTGATTTATTAATTTCAGATGCTAAAGCAAGTTGTGGTTGTACAGTTCCAGATTATCCTAAACAACCAATTAAACCAGGAGAATCTGCACCAATAAAAGTTTCTTTTAATTCAGCTGGTAAATCAGGGCAACAAAATAAAACAGTTACTCTTACAACAAATACTGAAAATGGTAGCGAAGCCTTTTCAATTAAAGCAAATGTTAATCCAAAACAATAATAGATTATGAATCCAATGATGATAGGTCAGTTGTTACTTATGGTAGCAATTTTCTATTTTTTATTAATACGTCCACAACAACAACGCGTTAAAAAAGAGAAAGCATTTGAAGCCGCTTTAAAAGTTGGTGATAAAATTATTACCAAGGCTGGAATTCATGGAAAAATAGCTGAAATGGCAGATTCGACTGTAGTTATCGAAACTATGGCAGGAAAAATTAAAATGGAAAAGTCAGCAATTTCAATGGAAATGAGTGCTAAACTTAGCGAAAAGAAATAATTTCATTTTTGTCATGCTGAACTTGATTCAGTATCTAAACAATAAGACTCCGAAATCGAAGATTCAACGAAGTGAAACAATCTTTTCTTTATGAGATTTCTCGCTTTGCTTGAAATGACAAAGAAAAATTAACGATATTTATCATTAAGACCTTTACCTTCAACAAGTAAAGGTTTTATTTTTTCTAGTCGGGATAGTTTTGTTTTTTCTTGTTTAGCAGTATCAATAAATTCTAAATATTCTCTTTGTTTATAAGGAGAAAGGCTTTCAAATTGCTTTTTTAAAACTGAATTTTCATTTAGAAAATTTTCAAAAAACTCAGAAATAACAGTTTCTTTTTTCTCTTTTTTTATTGCCAATCCTTTTTCTTCAATAGCTATTGCTTCAGTTACGTAAGCTAAGATTATTTTCTCATCAATTTCTTCTTTTGAATTAAATCGCATTTGTCGTAAAGATTTGGTAGTTCCTTCATTAGCATTAATCAAAAGATTTTTATCATCTTTAAGGAAAACGCCATTAAAAAACCAAACTCCAAAATACGACTTAAATCCTCCAATTCCAACCACATTTTTACCGTTGTAAGTATAAATTGGACCACCCCATTTTGTCATTTCAACTAGAGGAGTTTTTCTTAAAATACTATGAAGTAAATCTAATTCTTCACTCCATTGATTGGTTTTGTTCCAAGGATTTTTCTTTTTTTCTTCCATAAATAAGGCAATTGTCGTATTGTTTTCTAAGTCATTTAAAAATAGTTTTGAAAACAAATCAATAATAGTAAAAGTATGAAAAAAATAGTATTGTTTTTTGTAGTTATGGCAAACATTGGCTTTGCTCAAAAAAATTTTTCAAAACTAGAAAAAGAGTTTAAAGAAATAAAATTGCCTTATGAAACTACAAAAGATTATTATCCTAAAATTGGACATGATGAAGTTTATGATGTAGAAATTGATTTCAAGGCAGAAAATGGATTAGTTTCTGAAATTACTTCAAATTTCAAAGAAAACGGAATGTATTACAATAGTAATTCTCGCTATTTTTCTGTTGGAAAATTTAAATTTAACAACTTTACTTTTATCATTTATTACATAGTAACGAAACACAATTCTGATGGTCATTTAGAGTCGTATTACAATATAGATATGTATGATGTTAATGGAACTTGGAAGAATAGTTTTGTAATTGGTGAAAATCGTTATAAATTGAACTATATGAAAGATCCTGTAACTGCTTATGAAGATATTACACAAACAAATATTAAAATTGAAAATGGAAATTTAATTGTTAATAAAACAATGGTTCAAAATAATTATTTGAGAACTCCAGATGAAATGAAATTAACCAAATCGACAACTACAACTGAAATAGTAACAATTGATTCAAAAGGAAAAGTTGATATGGTTAGAAAATAAAAAAGGAAGCTAAAAGCTTCCTTTTTTATTAAAATATAACTTTAAATTTCAGTTCTTCACCTTTTCTAATAACAGTTACCTCTCGTTCATCACCAATTTTTAGTTTTGATAGACAATCCATGTAACTGTAAACTTCTTTTATTTTGCAATCGCCAATTTGAGTTAAAACATCACCAGAAAGTATTCCAGCCTTTGCAGCAGGTCGATCATCAGTAACACCATCAATATGTAAACCATCTCCATAATCGGTATAATCAGGCATAATTCCTAAAGTTACTTTGTAAGTTGGAACTTTTTTACCAGCTTCAACTTTAGTTTTTGTAAATGGAATTTCGTTTGTATTTGAAATTTCATTAGTAACTCTAAAAATGTAATCAACTATAGCTCTTACACCATAATAGTTAATTTTATCTTCATCATCACTTGGTTTGTGATAATCCATGTGTGTCCCAGTGAAGAAAAACAATACTGGAATATCTTTTAGATAAAATGATGTATGATCTGATGGACCGATGCCTGTGTTTTCTAAAGTAACATTGAAACCAGCAGGTTTGTTCTTTTCGATTATTTTTTCAAAAACTGGACTTGTACCCACACCGCCAACAACCAACGCTTTGTTATCGTTTAAACGTCCAATCATGTCCATATTAATCATAGCTACTACATTTGGAAATTTATCTTTTAAAGTTTCTGCCATGAATTTTGAACCAATTAAACCGTCTTCTTCTCCTGAAAATAGAGCAAAAACATAATTTACTTTTTCTTTGGTTTTATTTTGTGCTAAAATGCGTGCTAATTCTAAAACTCCTGAAACTCCTGAAGCATTATCATCAGCTCCATTATGAATTTCTCCGTGTGAATTTGGTTTTGTTGAGTGATTGTGTTCATTTCGCCCTAAATGATCGTAATGCGCACCAATTACTATAGTTTTCTTCGCTTTATTGTCTAAAACCCCAATTACATTCATTCCGTGATTAGCTTTTACACTTGTACTATCATGAGGGTTTAATCGTACTTTATAATCAAACTTTTGTGTAAAGCTATTTTCGTAAGGTTTTAATCCTAACTTTCTAAATTCTGTTGCTATGTAATTGGCTGCTTTTTCTTCTCCAATAGAACCTGTTAAACGACCTTCTAATTCATCAGAAGCTAAATATTTAATGTGTCCTTTTAGATTAGCATCATTTATAACTTCTTTTTCATCTGTTTCAACCCAATCAGCGATAAAAACATTAGTTTCTCTTGGTTTGCTTTGTTGTCTATTACTTGAGAAAACTAATTTTTTTCCATCAGGTGAAAACATTGGAAATGCATTAAATTCACTTTCCCATGTAATTTGGCGTAAGTTTTTTCCATCTTCATCAATCATGAACAATTGGAAATCATAACCTCTTGTAGAATGATGATTACTCGAGAAAATAATTTTTTTATCAGAAGGATGGAAGTAAGGCGCCCAATTCGCTTTTCCTAAATGGGTAACTTGCTTTAGATTTGTTCCATCAATGTTGATAGTGTAAATCTCCATTTCTGTTGGTGCAACTAAGTTTTTGCTCAACAAATCTTTGTATTCAGCGATAGCTTCTTCAGTTTTTGGTCGAGACGAACGGAAAACTAATCTTTTACTATCATGTGAAAAGAATGCGCCACCATCATAACCTAATCCATCAGTTAATTGTTTTAAATTAGAACCATCGATATCCATAATCCACAATTCTAAATCGCCACTACGTGTACTGGTAAAAACAATTTTCTTTCCATCAGGAGAAACTACAGCTTCTGCATCATAGCCTGGAGAATTTGTTAATTGTTTAACTACTTTTCCGTTTAAATCGGCAACATAAATATCAAATTCAGGATAAACTGCCCAAAGATATTTTCCATCTGTCGATTTTGGTGGAGCAGGACAAGCATGTCCGCCTTCGTGAGTTGAAGCATACAAAATATGTTTTCCATCAGGCATAAAGAATGAACAAGTAGTTCTTCCTAAACCAGTTGAAATTAATTGTAAATCTTCAGGTGAATGATTTTCCTTTTGTAAATCCAACATATAAATTTGGTCACATTGAATGCCAAATTGAGGATTGGTTATTTGTAGCGTTAAGTTTTTACCATTCGGACTAAAATAAGCTTCAGCGTTATCGCCTCCAAAGGTTAACTGCTTTATGTTTTTAAGATTCTTTTCTTGAGCAAAGCTTCCTAAAAAGAAAACCGCAGAAAGAATAAAACTTAAATTAAATTTATTCATTTTTTGAAATTATTTTTGAGCTGTAAGTTCAGCAATTTTTACAATAACTTCTGTTGCTTTAATCATGCTTTCCACAGGAACATATTCATATTTTCCATGGAAATTATGTCCGCCAGCAAAAATATTTGGACAAGGTAATCCCATATACGATAATTGCGAACCATCAGTTCCACCGCGAATAGGCTTGATAATTGGTTCAATTCCTAATTCTTTCATTGCTTTTTCAGCAATTTCAACAATATGGAAAACGGGTTCTACTTTTTCACGCATATTGAAGTATTGGTCTTTTACTTCAGCAATACAAATATCTTCTCCAAATTGCTTTGCGTATTCAGCATTAAATTGTTTAGTAATTGTATAAATTAATTCTTTACGAGCTTCAAATTTAGCTTTGTCGTGATCTCTAATTATTAATTCTAAAACAGTTTCTTCAAGACTTCCATTTAAATGATGTACATGGAAAAAACCTTCATAACCAGTTGTTCTTTCTGGAACTTCATTTTCTGGTAACAATGAAATAAAACGGTTCGCTAATAGCATAGAATTAATCATTTTACCTTTTGCATAACCTGGGTGAACACTTTTTCCTTTAAATGTAACTTTTGCACCAGCAGCATTAAAATTTTCATATTCTAATTCGCCAATTTGACTTCCATCCATAGTGTAAGCCCAATCACATCCAAATTTAGCAACATCAAACTTATGAGCTCCACGACCAATTTCTTCATCTGGTGTAAATCCAACTCTAATTTTTCCGTGTTTAATTTCAGGATGTTGGATTAAATATTCCATTGCCGACATAATTTCTGTAATTCCAGCTTTATCATCAGCACCTAAAAGCGTAGTTCCATCAGTAGTAATTAAAGTTTGTCCTTTGTATAATAATAAATCTTCAAAATAACTTGGCGATAAAACAATGTTATGCTCAGCATTTAAAACAATATCTCCACCATCATAATTTTCAACAATTTGAGGTTTTACATTAGCTCCAGTAAAATCTGGCGTAGTATCAAAATGTGAAACAAAACCAATGGTTGGAACATCATGTTCTACATTACTTGGTAAAGTAGCCATAATGTAAGCATTCTCATCAATAGTAACGTCTTCCATTCCTATTGCTTTAAGCTCTTCAACCAATTTATTAGCTAAATCCCATTGTTTTGCAGTACTTGGTGTTGTGGTTGAATTTGGGTCTGATTCTGTGTCGATTGTAACGTAACTTACAAATCTATCTATGATTTTTTGCATGATTGAATTTTAATTTTGTCAAAGATACTATTTATCAAATAAATGACCTAGATGTAAAATCTTAAAACAATGTTTAAATTTTGCTTTTGAATTTCTATTTTTGCACAACAACACAACACACTATGTACAAAATCTTCATTCGTCCGTTACTTTTCTGTTTTGATCCAGAAAAAGTGCATTATTTTACTTTTTCATTCATTCGTTTTCTGAATAAAATACCAGGTTTTTCAAGCTTATTTCAAGCGCTTTACGAAGTAAAGGATGCTCGTTTAGAACGAGAAGTTTTCGGAATTAAATTCAAAAATCCAGTTGGATTAGCTGCAGGATTTGATAAAGATGCGAAACTATATCAAGAACTATCGAATTTTGGTTTCGGATTTATTGAAATTGGAACCTTGACGCCAGTTGGACAAGAAGGAAATCCTAAAAAACGTTTGTTTCGCTTAAAAGAAGATAATGCGATTATTAACCGAATGGGGTTCAATAACGGTGGTGTGAAAGAAGCGGTAGAACGTTTGAAAAAAAATAAAGGCGTTTTAATAGGTGGAAACATCGGTAAAAATAAAGTAACACCAAACGAAGAAGCGGTAAAAGATTACGAAATCTGTTTTGAAGCTTTGTTTCCGTATGTCGATTATTTTGTGGTGAATGTGAGTTCGCCAAACACGCCCAATCTTCGCGAATTACAGGATAAAAAGCCTTTGACCGAATTGTTGCAAACACTTCAAAATCAAAACAACGCAAAACCAAAACAAAAGCCAATTTTACTAAAAATCGCACCTGATTTAACTGATGAACAACTTTTGGATATCATTGATATCGTCAACGAAACTAAAATTGCAGGAGTAATTGCTACGAATACTACGATTTCTCGCGAAGGTTTACAATCAGAAAACAAATCAGAAACGGGCGGTTTGTCTGGAAAACCATTAACCAAACGTTCAACAGAAGTGATTCGTTTTCTTTCAGAAAAAAGTAATAATTCGTTCCCAATCATTGGAGTAGGAGGAATTCATACCGCTGAAGATGCGATTGAAAAATTAAATGCTGGCGCAAGTTTAGTACAATTGTACACAGGATTTATTTATGAAGGTCCGGCTTTAGTGAAAGCGATAAACAAAAAGATTTTGGAAAACAGCTAAAATTTCTATCTTTGAAACTATGAACGAAATCAAAATTATCGAGTGTCCGCGCGATGCCATGCAAGGTATCAAACCGTTTATTCCTACCGAAAGAAAGGTGAAATACATCCAATCGTTATTGCGTGTAGGTTTTGATACTATTGATTTTGGAAGTTTTGTTTCACCAAAAGCGATTCCGCAAATGCAAGATACGGTTGAGGTATTAGCGCAATTGGATTTGTCTGCCACCGATAGCAAATTATTAGCAATTATTGCCAATACACAAGGTGCTCAAAATGCTTCTGTTCATAAAGAAATTCAATATTTAGGTTTTCCATTTTCGATTTCGGAAAACTTTCAGATGCGAAATACGCACAAAACGATTGCTGAAAGTTTGGTTACTATACAAGAGATTTTAGAAATCGCTGATAAATCGAATAAAGAAGTCGTGACTTATATTTCAATGGGCTTTGGAAATCCGTATGGAGATCCATGGAATGTTGAAATTGTAGGAGAATGGACTGAAAAATTAGCGAATATGGGGGTGAAAATCCTTTCGCTTTCTGATACCGTTGGAAGTTCCACTCCAGAAGTAATTGATTATTTGTTTTCTAATTTGATTCCGAAATATCCAAACATTGAATTTGGAGCACATCTTCATACTACGCCAGACAAATGGTTTGAAAAAATTGACGCTGCTTACAATGCAGGTTGTCGTCGTTATGATGGCGCGATTCAAGGTTTTGGCGGTTGTCCAATGGCAAAAGACGATTTAACAGGAAACATGCCTACAGAGAAATTGTTGTCGTATTTCACCACGAAAAAAGAAAACACAAACACTAGTCCAATGAGCTTTGAAAGTGCCTATAATGAAGCAACTAAATTATTTGGAGAGTTTCATTAATTCGATTTTCTTCGTTTAAAAGCATTGTAAATTTCAACCCAAAGTACCGAAATACTTCCCACTAAAACACACAATCCTATTTGGGAACCACTTACCATTTCAAATAAGAAAAAGTTGGAAAACGCAGGTATAAACAAAAGTAATCCTGTCAATACAATAGTGACTCCAATAATCAATCCCACCAAGTTATTTTTATACTGAATGGTCTTAAAAATCGAATAATAGAACGAACGATTTGCTAATGTTAATATGATGTTTGATGTAATTAAGGATAAGAAAATCAAGGTTCTAGTGCCGTTTTCGGACATGTTTTCTCCTATGGCGTATTGATAGATAAATAGCAATCCTAACGTTATGACTAATCCTTGAATGATGCTAATCAATACTTCTTTGAAATTAAAGAATGTTGTGGTTAGAGGTCTTGGTTTTTGTAGCATCAGATTATCTTCCATAGGTTCATTTTCGTATATAATAGAGCAAGTTGGACCCATGATAATTTCTAAGAAAATAATGTGAACCGGCGTGAAAATATTTGGATACATCCACCCCAAAGCTAACGGAATAAATACAATTAAGATAATTGGAATATGAATCGAAATGATGTATTGAATCGCTTTTTTAAGGTTGAGGTATATTTTTCTTCCCATAGCAATCGCATCCGTCATTCGTTCGAAATTGTCGTCGATTAGAATTAAATTGGCGGCTTGTTTAGCGATTTCGGTACCTTTTTTACCCATGGCAATTCCGATGTGTGCCGATTTTAAAGCAGGTCCGTCATTTACACCATCGCCTGTCATCGCTACGATTTGATTATTGGCTTTTAAAGCTTTGATGATTCTTAGTTTTGCTTCTGGAAACATTCTGGTGAAAATAGCCGTTTCCATTACTTTCTCTTTCAAAGTGGCTTCATCCATAGCCATTAATTCATCGCCATTCAATACTTTATCGGCGTTTTTAAACCCAACTTGTCTTGCAATAGTTGAAGTGGTTTCAGCATTATCGCCTGTTACTATTTTTACTTGAATTCCTGCTTTGTAAAATGTTTCAAAAACCGCTTGAATGTTATGCTTTGGTGGATCGTAAAACGCTACTAATCCTTTGAAATGGAACTTTAATTCTTGTTGGGTTACTGGATAATCTGTTCCTTCAAAGTCGGATACGCCAACGCCTAAAACTCGGAATCCTTTTTGCATCATGGCTTTCATCGCCTCTAAAATCTGATTTTTTTCTATTTCAGTTAAATGACTGACTGTGATTAAAGCTTCAGGAGCACCTTTAGCGGCGATGATTTTTTTACCCGATTCGTTTTCGAAAACGTGCGTCATCATCGGTGGTTTTCCACTTAACGGATATTCGTGAACCATTTTAAAATGAGGTCGTTCGTCTTCGCTTTCAAAATTAGAATACGCTTCGTGAATGGCAATTTCCATCGCATCAAACGGAATAGGCTCGCTCGACCACATGGCGTAATTCAGTACTTCTTCAGCCTCAGGATTTAGTTTTTGAGAAGTTGCAATTATCGAATTGGATTTAAAAAGGTACAATTCGGCTAAACTCATTCTGTTTTCAGTAATTGTTCCAGTTTTATCGGTACAAATAACGGTAGCACTTCCAAGAGTTTCCACGGTTTTAGTTTGTTTGGTGATGATGCCCATTTTCATCAATCGCCAAGCTCCTAATGCCATAAACGTGGTGAAGGCTACTGGAATTTCCTCTGGGATAACACTCATTGCTAAGGTTAATGCTTTCAATAAACTATCTAAAACCAATCTGGAGTTGTAGTAATTAATTGCCCAAACAATAACAAAAATCACCAAACCTATAATTGACATTTTGGTAACGAAATTCCCGATTTGAATTTGCAAAGGCGTTTTTTCTTCTTCAATCGCATTTAAGCTGGAACCAATTTTGCCCAATTGCGTTTTATTTCCGATAGCGGTTACTTCACAAATTGCTAGACCAGAAGCAACATTCGTTCCTTGAAAAACTTGTTTGTTTTCGGATTCATTCGACTTGAATACAGCTAAAGATTCACCTGTTAAAATAGATTCATTTACTGAAAAATCATTTGATGAGAGAATAATTCCGTCTGCAGGAATAAAAGCGCCTTCTTCCAATTGAACACAATCACCAATTACAATTTCTTCGGTTAGAATTTCAATTAGTTGACTGTTTCTAATGACTTTACATTTTGGTTGGGTTAGTTTTTTTAAAGCTTCAATGGCATTACGACTTCTGGATTCTTGAAAAACCGAAATAGCTACTACAAAAATAATCGCAATAGCCATAAAAATACCATCACCATAATCTCCTGTTATAAAATAGATGCTGGTGGCAGTCAATAATAAAAGAAACATGGGTTCTTTTACGATATCTAAAATGGAATTTAGAAAGTGGTTTTTTTTCTGATGTTCAACAGAGTTCGTGCCGAATTTTTTTGCGGATTCTAATACTTCTAAATCGGTTAGGCCTGTACTTGTTTTTTTAGAATTGCTCATTGCAAGTGAAAAATTATTGTAAAAGTCCGGGTAATTAATTCTTTGAAAGATATGGATTATTTTCTTAATTTTTTTTATATTTGCATGCAATTTAACAACTACAACTAAATTGCAATGAAAGCACATAATGCTAAAATTGTAGGTGAAGGTTTAACCTACGATGACGTCCTATTAATCCCAAATTATTCACAAGTATTACCAAGAGAAGTAAGCATTCAGTCTAAATTCTCAAGAAATATTACATTAAACGTTCCTGTAATTTCTGCAGCTATGGATACTGTTACAGAAAGTGACATGGCAATTGCTATGGCAAGAGAAGGAGGAATTGGTGTTTTACATAAAAATATGTCTATCGAGCGTCAGGCTGCTGAAGTACGTAAAGTAAAACGTGCAGAAAGTGGAATGATTATCGATCCTGTTACATTACCGTTATCTGCTACTGTTGGAGATGCAAAACGTGCTATGAAAGAATATAGTATTGGTGGAATTCCTGTAGTAGATGAAAACATGGTTTTAAAAGGAATTGTAACCAATCGTGATTTACGTTTCGAAAAAGAAAATGCAAGAGCGATTACTGAGGTTATGACTTCTGAAAACTTAGTAACTGCTAAACAAGGAACAACTTTAGCACAAGCCGAAGAAATTTTACAAGAAAATAAGATTGAGAAATTACCAGTTGTTGGTGAAGACTTTAAATTAATCGGTTTAATTACATTTCGCGATATTACAAAGTTAACTTTAAAACCAATGGCAAATAAAGATACATTTGGTCGTTTACGAGTAGCAGCTGCTTTAGGCGTTACAGCTGATGCCGTAGAAAGAGCGAGTGCCCTTGTAAATGCAGGTGTAGATGCTGTAATTATTGATACTGCACATGGTCATACAAAAGGAGTTGTAGATGTTTTAAAAGCTGTAAAAGCAGCATTTCCGCAATTAGATGTAGTGGTAGGAAATATTGCTACTCCAGAAGCTGCTCAATATTTAGTTGAAAACGGTGCTGATGGTGTAAAAGTTGGTATTGGACCTGGATCTATTTGTACGACTCGTGTTGTGGCTGGTGTAGGTTTTCCACAGTTTTCTGCGGTTTTAGAAGTTGCTGCTGCAATTAGAGGAACAGGAGTTCCAGTAATTGCTGATGGAGGCGTAAGATATACAGGAGATATTCCAAAAGCATTAGCAGCAGGAGCTGATTCTGTAATGTTAGGTTCAATGTTAGCAGGAACCAAAGAATCACCTGGTGAAACCATTATATTTGAAGGAAGAAAATTTAAATCTTATAGAGGAATGGGTTCGGTTGAAGCAATGAAAGAAGGTTCAAAAGACCGTTATTTTCAAGATGTGGAAGACGACGTTAAAAAGTTAGTTCCAGAAGGAATTGTAGGTCGTGTGCCTTACAAAGGTGAATTAGCAGAAAGTATGTTGCAATTTATTGGCGGACTTAGAGCTGGTATGGGTTATTGCGGAGCAAAAGACATTCCTACCTTACAAGAAACTTCTCGTTTTGTTCGTTTAACCGCAAGTGGAATAGGAGAAAGTCACCCACATAATGTGACTATTACTAAAGAAGCACCGAATTATTCACGTTAATTTATAAGAATTGTCATGCTGAGCTTGTCGAAGCATCTCATAATCTTTATATGACTTCTCGTAATTACTCGAAGTGACAATACAATAAAATGTCATGCTGAACTTGTTTCAGCATCTAAAAAATCCATTAGTGTATGCTAGTGGATTTTTATTTTGCGCCAAAAACTTGAGCAACATATAGTTTTTTATTGGTCCAGTCTAATTGAAAACCAAAACCAGTGTAGGAATATTTCTCGCTACTCATTATTTTTAAATGATTGGGTGAATTCTTCCACAGTTCTATTATTTTATTGGCTAAAACATCTAAGTCGGTTTCCTTATAGATTTTATCTTTTATTCCTGTGTAAAGTAAATTTTCCCCAACTAAAACAAAATCATTTCCTTTATAAAAATACACTCGGTCTTTAGGGAGCTTTTTATTTGGGTTGCTTTGTTCGTGTGTTAGCGATTGTTCAATAGCAATATAAATGCTGTGATCTTCCGCTGCTTCTTTTAAAACAGCATCTTTTAGAAGAGGTTTTACTTTTATAGAAACTCTATAGTTGTTGACTAAAGTAAAAACTTTGACATGAAGTAATTCTAAATCAAGTTTTGCTTCTTGGCTATTGCAATTAAAATAGCTAATGATTAGAATAATTAATACATTTTTTTTCATAAGTTTTACTATCAAAAATAATTTAGTTATCGTTACAAAATTTACAATATTGATCTTTTATGTAACTATTTCTCAATAAATTAAAATTTTCTTTTTGCCATTTACACCATTCAGTCTTATTGAGTTTATAAACTTTATTAATGATTTTTTGATTTTCTAAATTGTTGTTTTTATCAAAAATGACAGTTGCAGTTTGAGCTAATAATAATGCTTCTTCTTTTGAAAATTTTGGATTATTAATTTGAGATTTTAAAAGTTCAATTGAATATCCAAATGCACTCCAATGATTTAAGAAAAGAGCTAAATTTATTCTATCGTCGGTGTTTTTTATGTTTGCTTTGAAACTATTATAGACTTTATCAAAATAGGTGTTAACCTTTTCATAATCATTGATGTGACTACTATAATACAATAAAATATAGTCGAAATTTGACTGTAACCCTTTATTTTCTTTAAAGAATGTAAACTTGTTTTCGTGTTTGTATGGTTTAATAACATTTGCAAGTTTTGTTATGTTTATATCCCAATATTCAAGTAAGTTTCTATTTGTTTTACAGTAGAGATTAAGTAAATTGAATTGAGCGTCTTTGTTTAATTCGTTAAATTTACTTAGCCATGTGTCCAAAAAAACAACCGTTTTTTCTCTATTTAATGTAAAATTTTTCGAAAGTACTGCTGCGTAATTTTGAACCAGTTTTGAATTAGAATTTATTTCATTAAATATAAATTCTTCAAAAATTGCTCTAGACGTTTCAACTTCATATAGTTTAGCTAAGGATAAGTTTATTTTATCTATATCTTTTTCGAAAACTCCACTCCTTAAGTTTAATTCATAGTAATTGACGTCATATTCTTCATTAGAATTAAAGGAATTATCATTTGTTATTTCTCCCTGATAATTGATAACCAGCTTTGATACTCTTTGTTGGTTTAAGTAGTTATTCCATTCTTTTGAATTTTCATTAATATATTTTCTAATTTCATTTCTTGGTTTGGTTAACATTTCATCATTGTTTTCCATTGCTAATTGAAGCAGACATTTTTCCCAATTCTCTTTTGCTAAAATCAGAGATGGTTTTATTTTTATTCTTAATGAATCTTTTGCAAATTTTTCTATTGTTTTAGCACGATCTTGGTGTAATTTATTATTAATAATTTCATTTCCTTCTACAGAACTATAGCTATAAATTTGAATGGAATGCACATCATTGTATAGGCTATAATAGCCATTATTTTTTTGGATGATTTTATTTTTATCGAATTCAAATTCAATTTCATCGGAATATATAATTCCCTTATTTGATAAAATTTTATTAGGAATTACAAGTTTTGGAATTAACGGAAATAAATCTATTGTTTTTGAATTTACTTTATTTGGAATTACGTATTCACAAGCACAATTATCAAAAATTAAGACAATATTTACAACAAGATCTTTACCAATTAAATGAGATGGAATTGTTCCTACTTTTGTAATTAATTTATAAGGATTTTCAGCAGTATTTTGTTCCAATAATTCTTTAATATAAATTGGTTTTCCCAAAACTCCATCGTAAATAGGAGAGACATCAAATGTGTTTGGAACTCCACATTTCATTTGTTCTTTTTCTATAAAATCTATAGCAATTCCATCATTCGGATTAGTAAAAATTGATTTGAACTCTTCTTTGTCATGATAATAAAGAATAACATCGCTTCCTTCAATTTGTATACTATTTCCAATTGTTAATTTTGTAGAGAAGTTTAAATTTTTACATGAATTGTTTTTCTCTTTTAAGTTAAAATTGTTGTTTGAAAGTTGATTTGGGATTTCAACTCCTTTAGTACCAAAAACTTGAACAGCAAATATTTTTTTATTTTTTGTGTCGATTTTGAATTGAATTCCACCCGAATCAAATTCAGAATTAATTATATTTTGGTAATGACCAGAAGAATTTTTCCATTGCGTGAACATTCTATAAGCTAAACTTTCTATTTCTTGGTCCGAATATTTTTTTGGAAAAATAGGTATCGATAATAAATTCTCTCCAACAGTACTAAATTTCCCATTATATAATTTAACTCTATCGAAAACATTTTTTTTATTTGCTAGATTTTGTTCGTGAGTTAGTTTTTGTTTTGAAGAAATATATTCAGCTTGATCGAAAGCTGCTTTTTCAAGAACATCAGTTTTTTCGAGATTATTAAGTTTTTTTGACTTTCTATGATTATTAATAATTGATGATAGTTCGGTATTTAATTTTACTAAATCGATGTCAATGTTTTGGGCAATTAAAGATGAAGTAAAGAATGTAAAAAGTAGAATAGATAATCTCATAGAAATAATTTTCTTAAAATCTTTACAAAGTTTGTGCCACTTGTAAATAAATGTTAAGATAAAAAATCCCGTCTTTCGACAGGATTTATATATGATAAAGTTTTTAACAGCTATTTGAGTAAAACTTAGATTCCCAAATAATTACTCGGAGTAATTTGTTTCAATTCGTTTTTAATATTATCGTTTATTATTAACGTTTCAATAAACGCATGAATCGATTCTTTATTAATAACCGTGTTGGTTCTTGTTAAGTCTTTTAACGCTTCATAAGGATTAGGATAACCTTCACGACGTAAAATAGTTTGAATAGCTTCGGCCACAACCGCCCAGTTTTTCTCTAAATCTTCAGCAAACTTATCTTCGTTTAATAACAATTTGTTTAAACCTTTAAGCGTAGCTTCAAAAGCAATAATAGTATGTCCAAAAGGAACACCTACGTTACGTAAAACCGTACTATCCGTTAAATCGCGTTGTAATCTCGAAATCGGTAATTTAGCCGATAAATGTTCAAAAATAGCATTGGCAATACCTAAGTTTCCTTCCGAGTTTTCAAAATCAATTGGGTTTACTTTGTGTGGCATCGCACTCGAACCAATTTCACCCGCTTTGATTTTCTGCTTGAAATAATCCATAGAAACATATGTCCAAATATCGCGATCTAAATCAATTAAAATCGTATTGATACGTTTTAGAGCATCGAAAAACGCTGCAAAATGGTCGTAATGTTCAATTTGTGTCGTTGGAAAAGAATGGTGTAAGCCTAAACTTTCTTCTACGAATTTAGTTCCAAACGCTTTCCAATCGGTATTAGGATACGCAATTTTGTGTGCGTTGTAATTTCCAGTTGCACCACCAAATTTAGCCGCAAATGGCACGTTGAATA
>JAIXHM010000036.1 GCA_030145825.1 Flavobacterium sp. | reverse complement strand
TTAAAGAAAAAGAACATGTTTGGAAATTTTATGTTACCGATGAACATATTTATGGTTTATGCGTAACATCAGCACAATTAGAAATTCATCCGCTTGGCTTAATTAATAAAATTAGACCATTAGTTTTGAATTGGATACAAGATTTAAAACGGCCAAATTCACTAGTTCAAGAACAAACAACGCAATTAAAAAGCATACTTTTTCCGAAAGAAATAGAAATAGAGAAACTTGCCATAATTCCTGATAATTTTCTGAATTATATTCCGTTTGAAGTCATTTTAAATGTGTCTCCAAAAGATTCGTTTAAAGCAATATCTTATTCTTATTCATTTCCAATGTGGTTGATGAGTCGTAAACAAGGAACAAATAAAACAAAATTAGAATTGGCGAGTTTTGCTCCAAACTATGGCGAAAACACTTGGTTTAATAATCAAAAAGTGCAGCATTTACCTTTCGCAAAAGAAGAGTCGGAAGCAATTTGTACATTATTTAATGGAACTTCTTTTCAGAATGAAAAAGCTACAAAGGAGAATTTTCTGAATGTCAACCAACCGTTTAATGTGTATCATTTTGCTATGCATTCATTTTTATATGAAGACGATTTTTCGCAGTCGTGTTTGTTGTTTTCCAATAACCAACCTCTTTATTTCTCGGAATTATACAACTATTATATTCCGGCAGATTTGTTGGTTTTAAGCGCTTGTGATACCGGAAATGGTAAATTAGTAAAAGGTGAAGGCATTATGAGTTTAGCTAAAGCATTTACGTATGCCGGAGTTAAAAGTTCTGTGGTAAGTTTGTGGCAAGTTCCTGATAAAGAAACTTCGGAGATCATGATTTTATTTTATGAAAATCTGAAAAAAGGTTTGCCAAAAGACGAAGCTCTAGCTTTAGCAAAACAAGAATTTATACAGCAAAATCCGTTAAAAAATCATCCTTATTTTTGGGCAGGATTTATCATTAACGGAGATGTTACTCCTATTTGTGAACCCAATTTCTCTTATTGGTATTGGATATCAACTGGATTTGGAATTTTAATTTTAGCTTTTATTTTGTACCGAAAATATTATTCTAAATCGCGTAACAATTCTTTTGCCTGATTTTGGAACGGATTTTCATTTTTGGTAAGTTCGTTAGCCAAAGATTTACTTTTTTCCATTTCGTTAGTTTTAAGATAACTCAAAGCTAAATACCATTTTACATAGCTGTTGAATGCACTGTTTGGTTTGGTTTGATACCCTTCAAAAACAGTAACAGCTTCCGGAAAACGCTCTAATTCCATTAAAGCTAATCCTTTATAAAACAAAGCATAATCGTCTTTGTCCTTTTCGTAAATTTCTGAGAACAAACGCAAAGCTTCTTCATATTGTTTACTGTCATAGACGTAAAAAGCTTTCGATTTAATATCATCAGACACCGAACCACGAACTATAGGAGCTTCTACATTTGGGAACGTTTCGTAATAGTTTTTATATAGGGAATCATTGGAGTTTTCACTTATGAATAACCAATAACCAACCGAAATAAAAACGATAAAACTTGCCGCAATTGAAACCCAACGAGTAGACGATTTTTTTGTTTTTTTGGATGTTCTTTGGTTTTCTAATGCATTTAATTTAGCCTTTAAGTTTTTGCGTTCTTCTAATTTTATCGCGGCTTTTACATTTTTCTGAAACTCAAATTCAGCTTTAAATTCAGCATCCTTTTCTAGTTCTTCAGTAAACAAAGTTTTTTCAGTTTCGGTTAATGTTCCTTCAAAATAGTTTGTTAATAGTGTTTCTTTATCCATTTTTTGAAGTTGTTAAATCTTTAAGTTGTTTTAAGCATCTCGACTTTTGGCTTTTCAAAACATCTTTATTTGTATAAGCTAAAGTTTCCATGATTTCATCTAATTTTTTTTCCTCATAGTAAAAAAGCTGCAATACTTTTTTACATTGTTCGCCCAGTTTACTCCATGCTTTTTGAAGAAGTTGAACTTCTATGTTTTCTTGTTCTTCTTCATAAAAATCCCAATCGATAGTATCTGGTATTGTATCTTCTTTTATACTGTTTTTTCCATCTTTTTTAAGTTTATGAAAAATCATGTATTTCCCAATGCTGTACAAATAGGTACTGATGTTGCTTTGTAAATTATCGAGTAATCCTTTTTTGGCATTTTCACATAAAACAATAATAGCGTCCTGATAAATATCTATAACGTCTTCTTTGCTAATCTCGTAACGAGAAGCAAATAACACAAAACCATTACGGTTGTCATTATAGATAGAGGCAATTGTTTTTTCATCGCCTTTCTTCAAAGAATCTACCAATTGATGCGATTTATGCATTAGTGTCTCGAATTAGTGAAAAGTAAACATGACCAATTTAAAAAAAAATTTTTCAACCGATGTTTACCTTTTTCATTTTTTGGCACTAACCTTCAAATCAAAACAATTAAAAAGATAATTATGAAAAAATTAGTATTAACAGGAATTCTATTCTCTGTATTCATAAACTTAAGTGCTCAGGAAACTGTTGGTGGACGAGTAGCTAAGAATGCTAAGGATAAAACATACGGAAAGGTTGAGCAAAAAGGAGATGAAGCGGTAGATAAAACTTTAAATAAAATTGAAGAAGGAATAGGTAGCATTTTTAAGAAAAAAGAAAAAAAGAAGAAAGGGAAAAGTGATAAAACAAACAAAAATAGTAATTCTTCGTCTGAACCCATGCCAAGTTACGATCCACCAGTAACAAAAACAGATGAAGCGGGTAATACCGATTATTCTGCTTACAAAGATTTTGAATTTGTGCCTGCAGAGAAAATTATTTTCTTCGAAGATTTTGCTGATGGTTCTAAAAGTAGATGGAAAGCTTATGATAATGAACGTTTAAATGTGAGAAATTATGAAGGTAAAAACTGGCTTGAATTGAATGATGGTGGAACATTTTTTCCTATTGCTTTAAAAACTTTGCCTAACGATTTTACTTTAGAATTTGATGTATATACGCCCAATAAAGAAACAGGTACTTTAAGTGTGCGTTTTATTGAAAAAGCACAAGCAGGAAGATTAGAAGATCCCAACTTTGATATAAGTAGTGGGTTAGATTTAAGTCCAGTTAGTCAAATACCTAAAACAGGTTTGGCGCAATATTCAGTAAAATCGGATGGAGTAGTTATAAAATCTAAAGAAGGTATCAACTTTTATAGTTGGCAACCAGAATTAGATAATAATTATGCTAGAATTAGTCTAAAAAGAACTGGAAATAAATTATCAGCTTGGGTAAATAAGGAAAAAATAATGGACAATGAAGAATTCTTTTTAAGTAATAAAGAATATTATTTAACATTCCAACATGATATTTATTTTGTAGATGCATTTAAAATGAATTTTTCCAACATTCGCTTAGCTACAGGTAATGCTAATCCTAAAAGCGATATAACCACTAAAAAGAAGTTTGTTACTCAAAACATCTTCTTTGATGTTAATTCTGATGTTATTCGTCCAAATTCTTACGCAATCTTAAAGCAAATTGCAGAAAGCATTCAATCTATCGAAGGCAACATTAAAATTGTAGGGCATACTGATAGTGATGGAAAAGATACCGATAATTTAATCTTATCTCAAAAAAGAGCAGAATCGGTAAAAAGAGCTTTGGTAAATGAATTTGGAATTGATGCTAACAAACTAACCACTGAAGGAAAAGGAGAAAGTGTGCCTTTAAATAAAAACGCCAATGCTTCAGAAAAAGCCCAAAACAGACGTGTTGAATTTATTAAACTATAGTATGAGAAAATTACTATTTATATTTCTATTGTTTCCAATACTTGGAATAGCTCAAAATTGGGAGCAAATTATTATAGCTTCTGGGAGCAATAGTTCTAATCCAATGTTCTTTACAGAATTTAATGGCGAATTGTATTTTTCTGCAAGTGGTACAAATGTTAGCGGAATTGGAACTGAATTATATAAAACGAATGGAACTCAAGCAGGAACAAGTTTGGTTATGAATTTGAATCCAAATTTTTCTGGAAGTAGTAATCCTAGCAATTTTAAAGTTTTCAATGGCGAGTTGTATTTTACTGCAGAGGACGGAGTGCATGGAAGAGAGCTTTTTAAAACTGATGGAACAACTATCACTTTAGTAAAAGACATTAATGTGGGTTCTGGATCTTCTTCAAATCATTCAGATAACATGATGGCAATGTTAGAAGGAAATGGGTTTTTATATTTTTTTGCGGAAGACACATCAGGAACTGGATACGATTTGTGGAAAACAGACGGAACGGAAATAGGAACCGTAAAAGTTTCGGAACTTAATACAAACGAAAGTTCAGGTTTAAACTTGAATTTTAAGAAGTTAGGAAATGATTTATACTTTGTTTATACAGATAATAACACGGGACATCGTCAGATTTTTAAATATGATGTGTTAACAAACAACAATACTTCTGTTTTAGATGTTTATCCGTCTAATAATACAAGTGGCTATCTTTATTTAACCATTTTTGATAACAAGTTATTTACTGTTGCTGATGGAAAATTATATTATACCAATGGAGCAACTAATAATTTTGTAACTCTAGGCACAACCGGAATAACATCATTTGATAAATTAACAGTTTTAAATGACGCTATATTTTTCTTTGGTAACACAGCAACTTATGGAAATCAAGACGTTTATAAATGTTATTACAGTGTTGCAGATAACGATTACAAAGTAGAAATAGTTTATAACTTCAATGCTACTGGAAATAATTTTCTAACACCTATTGCAGGTTATTTAGCAGATGATGGTAATCCATATTTTACAGTTCTAAACAATAAACTCTATTTCGCTGCTAAAGAGCAATCATCTCCAAATAGTGGATTAGTGTATCAAATTTATGAAACAGATGGAACTACGACACAAGTTTCGATTCCGGTTACACATAGTGGTTCGCCTACTTCCCGACCTATTTATTGGATTACGGCAAATAATAATAAGTTGTATTTTTTAATGAGTGGCGATAATAGTCCAGAGCAACTTTGGGAAGCTAATCCAACAAACGGAAATTTTACACAAATTTCATCCTACACAGGCCCCACAACACAACCAAGACAAATTTTTACAAGACCATTAAAATCTTGGAATAATGAAATGTACGTAGAAGGAACAACATTAGCTGAAGGATATGAATTATGGAAATTTGGAACGGGAACTTTAGGTGTTGATGAGGTTACTTTAGAAGATAAAATTAAAATTTATCCGAATCCAACTCAAGATTACGTAAAACTTACAATTGAAAATATAGAAGCTTATCAAATTGCTATTTTCAATGCTGTTGGTCAAGAAATAAAGTTAAGAATCAATAATGAAACTATCGATTTTACTTCAGTACCAGAAGGAATTTACTACATCACAATTTCAAATTCAACAACTGATAAAAAAATCACTCAAAAAATCATTAAGAAATGAGAAAATTAATCCTCATCATATCGTTACTAATAAATTTAATTAGTACTGCTCAAGAAATAAAATGCGATTCTATTATGAAACAAATGGATGTTGAAATAGAAAACGCAAAGAAAAATGGTGCAGATGCTACCATGATAAAATATCTTGAACAAGCAAAAGAAACCTTACGTGAACAGTATTGTAAAAATCAAGTTTTTTATAATAATGGAGGAAATAATGGAGGTGGTTCAAATTCAAATGGAGATTCAAATGGATCTTTAAACGAGAATAATAACCCTTATGTCAAAACAAGACCTTATACCGGAACACCTTTTTACGGGAAACAGAAAATTTCAATATCAGTTAAAAACTATGGTGCTGATGGAAGTGCTTTTGCAAATTATGATTATTACGTAAATAAAGAAGGGACACTTATTTTGTTAGATAAGCAAAGTTTACAAGGGAATTTGAGCTTAGTTCCTGCTTCAGATATGGCTGATGGCGGAGGTAAGTTTCAATATTGGGCTATTAGAAATGATGGAGTAAGCACGGTTTTTGGTCTTTCTGATAAGAACGAAAAAATAGCAGTTACTACTTATTCAAAGAGTTTTATGTTTTCTCCAAATAGCAGTAAGCCTAAAATTAAAAAGTTAAATCAAACGAAAGTTATAGCAGGTCATTTATGTAACGCATATCAAATAACGGCACAAGATGAAAAAGGAAGCATGACAATGACTTGGTGGATTACAGTAAAAACTTTGCCTTTTTATCATGATGTAATGCCTTTTACCACCATGTTTATGGCAGATAAAGTAGGCTTTCCAAATTTGAAAAATCACGGAGTTTTAGAAATTGATGGTAAACACGGAGCCGAATCCATTAATTTAAAAGTAATCCAAATTGAACCCACAACAAAGTCAGTTCAATTCAACGGATATGAAGAATATTACTTTGAATATTAATAAAATAAAGAATTTAAAATGAAAAAAATAGCATTAATTATAGCGTTAGCATTTAGTTTTATTTCTAATGCGCAAAATTGGCAAGGCACATTTCAAACAAAATTTGGAACATTAAAATTAGTAGATGAAAATGGTATAATCTACGGAGATTATGCAAATAATGGAACCATTTTAGCCTACGAAGTTATTGATAGATATAAAACAACACTAAACGGGATTTATTTTAACGGAAATGAAAGAGGGAAATTTCAATTAATTAGAAATAGTTATAGTGGTAATTATGAAGATAAATTCATAGGATATTATGGAGCTTCTGATAACTCTACAAGCATTGCAGATATAAAAGCTAACAGTAAAAATTGGACATTTACAATTGAACCTAATTGGCAATGGACAGGTACTAAACAACCAAGTGGACAACCTAATGATTTACAAACTGCAGTTTGGAACGGAAAATGGAATACCAGTTTTGGTGAAATAAACCTTGAACAAATTGGAACCAAAATTAAGGGAAAATATAGCAATTTAGGAGATATAGATGCTGATTTTGATAAAGTAGCAAAAAAACTAAAAGGGACTTTTACCAATAAAGGAAAAAAAGGCTATTTCGAATTTAATTTTGAGGGAAATTCTTTTAAAGGAAAATGGGGTTGGAATACTTCAATGGCAGAAGGTATTTGGGATGGGACAAAAGTTGTGAAAAATAATAAAGAATTATCTAAGATAGTTGAAACTAATCAGTCAAATAATTCTCTTTCTAAAAAAATATCATTTAAAATTCAGGCGAAGAGCATTTATTTAAATGAACATGGAGTTAATCCTTCAGATGTTAGTTTATATGGATTTGTGGGTTTTGAGTTATACAAAGTAACTAGTAATTCAAGAGTTGAGGTTTTGAGCTTTGGAAATAAATCCAAATATTTATTCAATACAAATGGAAATCAGGCTTTTGTAAAAGGATCTACATATGTTTTTCCAAATCAACCTACTTACTATAGGGAATATGAAATTTCTGAAGCAGATTGGAATGATAATAATGTTCAATTTGAACTAAAAGTATTTCATCACATTAAGGCCGAAAAATTTGGTCCTAACAGAGACGGAAAATATTTTTCAGAAATTTTAGATTTAAAAAAAATAAAATTAAATACAAACCTAGTCGCTAAAAGAGAATATGTACAAGAATTTGGAGAATATTATGGCTTATTAAATTATATTATCACAAGACAATAATTAATATGAAAAAAATAATATTTACACTAATAATAATTACGCTTTTTTCCTGTAATAAAGCAAAAGAAAGCATGCAAGATGCAGTTACTGATGCAATGGAAAATGCTATAGAGCGTAAAACAGGAGCCGAAATAGATTTACCTGACACAAGTGAAATGGAAAATAGCGGTGCTTTTGTCAATTATAAGTCTGCAACTAAAACCTACCTTACTGAAAAGGAAAAAATGCAAGCCACCGTGATTTTTCAAAAAGATAACGAAGGATTATCAATCGCTTTTCAGATGACAGGTGAAAACGGTAAATCATTTGTAACAACAATAAGTCACATCTCTGAAAAATTCACATTGCCTTTAAAAGCAAAATTTGCAATCGGTAACGAATATGATGGTGAAAATCCAACTGCAAATATAACTTTCATGGAAGTTAACGATACAGGAATGAAATCTTCTGAAGTTCCTTTTGAAGGAGAAATGATCATAACAAAACTTTCAAAAGATGAAGTTGTATTTGAAATTAACGGAAAAGGAAGTGATGCAATGAATATAGATAGTCCTTCTAATTGGAATGAAATAAAAGGTAACGGTAAACTTGTTCATCCAATTATTCTGAGTTACGGAATTGATAAAAATAACATTTTAAAATAAACTAACATGAAAATAGTACAACTTATATTATTAAGTATTTTTCTCTTTGCCTTTTCGTGCAAAAACGAAGGAAGTTCATCAGTAATGGAACAAGAAGTTAACGATGCTGTCGAACAAGCCATTGGCAAAACTTCTGATGAGTACAACGGTAAATTAGACGAATTATTAACCTTAGAAATTGCCAGCGAAGCAACAGCTTATGTACCTAATGAAGCAAGAAAAGATTATAGTAAAATTTTAAAAGATCCGGCAACGCATAGTGTTTCTTATAATTGGGATAAAGGAAGAATGAAGAAAGTAAACAACCCCATTACCAATAAAGAAATGAATGTTCCTATAAATGATTTTGTAAAAATTGCTTGGGTAAGAAATACCACATTAGATAAATTCAAATTCGATTATCATACACCAACAGCCGAAGAGATTAAGAAAGCAAATGAAGTGATGGATAAGAAGTTGAGCGAAATGGTGGGCGAAGGAAAAGCAACTAAAGAACAAGCCGATTTATCAAAAGAAATGGGTAACGGATTGATGAATGGGCAATCGTATACAGAGGTTTCTAATGTAGGAGATTATGCTACTTGGAATAATAAATACAAACAACTTAAAGTATTCTATAAAGGATTAGAGTTTGAAATAACGGTTGAGGTTAGTAACGACGAATCAGTTAACAAACAAAAATCAATCGAAGTAGCTAAACAGATTATTAAACAAAAATTATAAAAAATGAAAAATCAAATATTAATAGTTTTACTTGGATTTGTCTTTTTTTCATGTTCTAAAGAAGACGATAATAAAGAGATAAATTATTCACTTAAGGGAACTTTTGTTGTAGAAACATCTATGAGTAACGATCCTACTCTTCTGTTGTTTGAAAATAATAAAGTTTTCTTTGCTTATGAGGCAAATAGTATTCATGAAACATTGGCTTCTGGTGGTAATCTTAAAAATGAATCGGGAACGTTCACTTTAAATGAAACAACAAACGAAATAAAGTTTATACTCTTCGATAAAGAATGGTCGGGTGTATATGATTCTGAAACGGGAGAAATTTTAAATGGAAGTATCAAGTATGCTCAAAGTCAAGCTTCCTACGGTTACTTTGCTGCAAAAAAGCAATTTCAAAAAAATTTCGGTTCAGAATTATTAAAAGGACATTGGAAAGGTTTTTATGGATTTGAAAACGAAACTCCAAATTACAACTATGACTTCATTATTGAAAACGGATTTGTTACAGTTGTGGCATTAAACAGTTCTATTCTAAATGCAGACATCAACTCAAGTTATGGTTTATCTATAAGTGAACCAACAATTCATAATAATACAATTACATTTACTTATACGTATATTAACGGAGGAACATTTTCAGTACAAGCAACTTACAATGATTCTACAAAAAAACTTGAAGGTACTTGGGGCGATGGTACAAATTTTTCAAATGGTGGAAAAATTATTTTAGAGTCACAAAATATTGATTAAATCTATATTATTTATTATGAAAAACATTAAAGCAATTCTACTTTATGTACTTTTTTTGTATGGATTTTCAGCATCAGCTCAAGTTTTTACAAACCGAAATACAAATTCTAATTTGCCAAAATTTGTAATCCAAAATGGTAAAACAATGATTTATCATAAAGTAGGTGGTAAAACCGAATTAGGCTTTACATTCAATGAAGTACCATTTATTTATGATACTGCCGATGGAAGATATCGTGCAAAAATGACCGTTACAACATCAGATAAAGTAGCAAAAAGAACTTTTGTAATTACTTATACCTTATATCGTCAAACCCAAAAATATGGTGCGGGAATAGAATATACAATTGATTTCCATGATAAAAGACCGACTAAGGTTTTAAATGAATATTTTGATGGTAAATAAATTATAAAACAAAAACAGATGAAAAAAATAATATTTATAGCAATTATTGGACTATGCGGTTTTTTTGCGAACGCACAATTGGTACAAGGAGAAATGCTTTTAGGAGAACAATCTAAAACTGAAATAAAGTTAAAAAACAACAAAGCGGTTAATTTATATGCTGCTTTTAGAGAAGGAAATTACCCCGTACACTTTATTTTTTCTACAGATGCTGTTCCGTTAAATTCAGATAAAAAAGAAGTAGTTCAATTTGTTTTTACAACTACTGTAAAACGAGATGGAAAAATCATTGGAAATGTGAAACGAAATCCAATTCCGTTCTTTCCTGGTGATATGTTCATGCCAGTGGAAACGTTTGATTTTATTTCAATATTATCTAATATTCAAACGAATTCCAACGATCGAATATCTGAAATTCCATCTGGAAAATATGAAGTAATTTTAGAAGCAAAACCCATTGGCGTAAAAGGAGCAATTAAACCCGTTCGATTTTTAATAACCGTAAATTAAATTTTATAGGATTACTTCACTTCAAGCAGAGTCGAGCGGTTTTTATAATTTGTCAAGTAAAATTAACCAATGAAAGAAATAGTTGTTTGCATGTTCTTTTTTATTCTTTTAAGTTGTCAAAAACAGCCAGAAAGAACAGTTCTCTATAATGAAAAAAAATCTTTGGTTTTAGAACAAAAAGAGCAACAAGACAGCATTCAATATTTTCCTAATGCATTAACTTATCAATATGAAATTGACGATTTAAAAGAAGAACTTTGGTTTTATGTAAATGAAGAAACGCAACAGATTTTATATGTTCCAAATGACGATATGATACAAGCGATAATTTCTTATCCAAACGGAGATTATGAAATTTATGGAACAGATGAAAATGGGTTAAAAACAGTGCTGAAGGAAAACATTTCAGCCGTTGCTGTTGATGAGGTTTATGATAATTTATTGAAACCGTTAGCGATTACCAAAACAATCGACCAGTCCAACATTCAACAAAAGGACATTATCTGCAGAGGATATCAATTTGATTATTTAAAAATGCAAGGAAGTGAATTACTTTTTGCAACTACACAAATACCAATTAACAGTTATCAAATCTATGGATTTTCTAGATTAAATGGAGATGCTCGAATAACGATAGGATTAGATTATATCAATATTTTTAGTAAACTAGATGTTATTACAAATATTGAAAGATCAAATTTTTAAATTAGAATTACTCAATTATGGGCCTAATCCATTTGAGTTTTCTATTTCTGAATATAAAATATAGAGTAGTTTTTAATTAGGTTTTGGTCAAGAGAGTCGTCAACAATTTTGTTGGCGATTTTTTTGCAATAAATGTTTACTTATTAAGAAAAGTAACACTAACGAATAACTATAAAAATAAATTTTAAAAATGGAAGACAATTTAATTAAAGGGAAAGAAATTGCATTAATTGCTTATTTAACCATTATCGGACTTATTATTGCTTTTGTAATGAATAGCGAAAAAAAATACGAATTTTCAACATATCACATTAAGCAAAGCTTAGGAATATTAGTTACGGGTTTGGCAATAGGAGCAATAGGAGTAATACCAATTTTAGGATGGATTATAAGTGTTTTAGGTTCCTTCTTTTTAATATTTCTTTGGGTGATGGGATTAATTAATGCTATAAATGGAAAATTAGTTCCAGTTCCAGTTTTAGGAGAAAAATATAACGAATGGTTCAAAAATCTATAAAAAGAAAATCCCGAGCACTGCTCGGGATTCTTTTTTTACCTAGGTAATCAAAAAATAATAAGCGTAATCTATATTAGTCTTCGATAACTACCACTTGAGCAGCTACTTTACCTTTTTTTCCATCTTCTTCTTCGTAACTTACAGCATCACCTTGCTCTAATTTCTCTACTCTTAAACCTGTAGCGTGTACGAAAATGTCTTTTCCAGTTGCATCATCAGTAATGAAACCGTAACCTTTTTCTTCATTGAAGAATTTTACTTTGCCTGTTCGCATAAATAAAAAATAAAATTAATAATGTTCAAAGATAGTTTTATTAATGACGTGACAAAGTTTTTTTTTAAGAAATTTACTGATTTTCAGTTTTTTCGCTGTTTTTATCCAGTTGAGAATTCAAGTATTCTTTTAATTTACTTTTTTTATATCGGTGAATTATAAAAAGCGGCATTATCCCAAATGCTATTAATAGAACTCCAATACCAATCCATTTATCTCCCGATTTTGCTATTTCTGAATTTAAGTAAGAACCATAACCTACACAAATAAAGAACAATACTAATAAAAGCAATATAAAGTATTTCATTTTTTATAAAGTTAAAAAAAGGACTCTGTAAGAGTCCTTTTTAATTATTTTAACTGAATGTGTAATTCGTCTAATTGTTTATTGTCAATAACTGAAGGAGCGTCAATCATTACATCTCTACCACTATTGTTTTTAGGGAACGCAATAAAATCACGAATGGTTTCTTGTCCACCTAAAATAGAAACCAAACGATCTAAACCAAATGCTAAACCTCCGTGTGGTGGTGCACCAAATTGGAATGCATTCATTAAGAAACCAAATTGATTTTCTGCTTCTTCTGGTGTAAAACCTAATAAATCGAACATTTTTGCTTGTAATCCTTTATCGTGAATACGAATAGAACCACCGCCAATTTCATTTCCATTTAACACCATATCATAAGCATTTGCTCTAATTGCTCCAGGGTTTGAATCAATTAAATGAATATCTTCTGGTTTTGGCGATGTAAATGGATGGTGCATCGCATGATAACGTCCGCTTTCTTCATCCCATTCCAAAAGTGGGAAATCTACAACCCATAATGGAGCAAATTCATTTGGTTTGCGTAAACCTAAACGATTTCCTAATTCCATTCTTAAAGCAGATAATTGTGTTCTTGTTTTATCAGCATTTCCAGATAATACTAAGATTAAATCTCCTGGTTGTGCACCTGTAACTTCTGCCCATTTTTTTAAATCTTCTTGGTCGTAGAATTTATCTACAGAAGATTTTAAACTTCCGTCTAATTCATATTTACAGTAAACCATTCCGCTAGCACCAACTTGTGGACGTTTTACCCAATCAATTAACGCATCTATTTCTTTTCTAGTGAAAGAAGCGCATCCTGGAACAGCAATACCAACTACTAATTCTGCTGAATTGAAAACACCAAAATCTTTATGTTGAGCGACTTCGTTTAACTCACCAAACTTCATTCCAAAACGAATGTCTGGTTTGTCGTTTCCGTAAGTTTTCATGGCGTAGTCGTAAGTAATTCTAGGGAATTTTTCTACTTCTATGCCTTTTATTTCTTTTAGTAAATGACGTGTTAAACCTTCAAACATATTTAAAATGTCTTCTTGTTCTACAAATGCCATTTCGCAGTCAATTTGTGTAAATTCAGGTTGACGGTCTGCACGTAAATCTTCATCTCGGAAACATTTCACAATTTGGAAATATTTATCCATTCCACCTACCATCAATAATTGTTTGAAAGTTTGTGGCGATTGCGGTAACGCATAAAACTGACCTTCATTCATTCTACTTGGCACAACGAAATCACGAGCACCTTCAGGAGTAGATTTAATTAAATAGGGTGTTTCCACATCACAAAACCCTTGGTCTGTAAGATATTTTCTTACTTCCATAGAAACTTTATGACGGAATAATAAGTTATTTTTTACCGGATTTCTACGAATATCTAAATAACGATATTTCATTCTTAAATCTTCGCCACCATCTGTTTCATCTTCAATTGTAAAAGGTGGTAACATTGCTTCGTTTAAGATAGTCAATTCAGAAACTAAAATTTCAATATCACCCGTTGCAATATTTTTATTTTTAGATTCACGCTCAATAACAGTTCCTTTTACTTGAATTACAAACTCTCTACCAAGTGTTTTTGCTTTTTCAAAAACTTCTTTTGCGGTTCTTTGTTCGTCAAAAATTAATTGAGTAATTCCGTAACGATCACGCAAATCAACCCAAATCATAAATCCTTTGTCACGAGTTTTTTGAACCCAACCAGCAAGTGTTACTTCATTATTTATATGTGTAGCATTTAATTCGCCACAAGAATGACTTCTATACATCAGAATATTTTTTTGCAAAAATAACAACAAAAATCAAATTTTAACGTTTCACATCAGGATAATCCATAATTATTTTGCTTTAGTTTTAGTTTAAAAAAGTATATTTACCGAAACGTATAAATTTATGAAGAAAATAGCATTACTTTTTGTTGCTCTTATTACATTATCATTTACAAAAATAAATAATGACACCGTTAAGTTTAAAGCAACAGTGGAAAACAGAAATAGTGATACTTTAGTTATTAGATCAAGAACTTTTAATAAAATAATAGTTTCTAATAAAGAAGGTGTTTTTACCGATGAATTTCAAATTGAGGAAGGATTTTATCAATTGTTTGATGGAACTGAATATGCAAAACTATATTTAAAAAACGGATATGATTTAAGGATGTCTCTAAATGCTGAGAAATTTGATGAAAGTATAATTTTTGAAGGGGATGGTGCAAATGAAAACAATTTTTTAGCTGAAATGGCTTTAGATGATGAAAAGTTTGATTATGCAGGTATGTTACAAGCATCTGAAAATGATTTTCCAAATTTATTAGAAAAAAGAAAGGATTATACCTTAAGTAAATTAGATGGTAAAGATTTTGAAAAAAGTTTTGTAGATGCTTATAAAATACAATTTGAGCAAAGTATGGTGGGCTTACAAGCCTACTATAATGAAAGCGTAAAAGTTAGAAAACTTAACGGGCAAAAGTCACCAACATTTAATTATGAAAATTACAAAGGCGGAACTACGAGCTTAGATGATTTTAAAGGCAAATATGTTTATGTAGATGTTTGGGCAACTTGGTGCGGACCTTGTCGTGCTGAAATTCCTGCTTTAAAGAAATTAGAAGAACATTATCACGATAAAAAGAATATTGTTTTTGTGAGTATTTCTATTGACCAAGCTAAAGATCATGATAAATGGAAAAAATTTGTAAAAGATAAAGAATTAGGTGGAGTTCAACTTTTCGCAGATAAAGATTGGAATTCAGATTTTGTAAAAGGTTATCAAATAAATGGAATTCCGAGATTTATTATTATTGGACCAAAAGGAGAAATTGTAAATGCTGATGCTCCAAGACCTTCTGCAGAAGATATTTACCAGACAATAGATAAATTACTAAAGTAATATATTAGGTTTATTTACTAAGGCCATTGGGTAACCAATGGTCTTTTTTTATGTTAAATTTTCTCAATGTTACCAAATTGTTAAGAAATAGTTTGTTTAGTGTAAAAATATTTTTATATTTGTTATATAAATGTTAACCTAATAATTGAAATGGATATGAAAAAAGTAATGATTGCAGCGGTTTTATTGGTTTCTGGTGTAATGTTTTCTCAGGTTGAGCCAAAATTCGAAGTGGTTGACCAAATGGTAAAAGCAACATATTATCACGATAACGGACAAATTAAAGAACAAGGTTTTTACTTAGATGGAAAACTTCATGGAAAATGGTCGTCTTTTAACGAAGATGGAACTAAATTAACTATGGGTGAATACAGCAATGGTATGAAAACTGGAAAATGGTTCTTTTGGAATGAAAATTCTTTAAATGAAGTTGATTTTTCTGATAGCAGAATTGCTGAAGTAAAAAAATGGTCAAAAGATGTTTTAGTTAAAAACTAATTCAATTTAAAGTATAAAAAAAGTCCCGATTTAATCGGGACTTTTTTGTTATATGCTTGATTTTAAATTTCGTGTTTCGGGGTAAAACCATCTTCACTTATTTCTTTGTGAACATAATCAGCTTTCATTAAACCGTCATAATCTACTTTAACATCTTTTCCTAGTCTAACTCTAATGTCATCAACAATAGCGTAAACTACAGGAACAACAATTAATGTTAAGAATAAAGAGGAAATCAAACCACCAATAATTACCCACGCTAAACCATTATTCATTTCGGCAGCAGCTCCTTTAGCAAGCGCAATAGGCACCATCCCAATTACCATGGCAATAGTTGTCATTAAGATTGGACGTAAACGCGCGTGGTTTGCTTGAACTAAAGCTTTGAAAGTTGTTTCTCCAGCTTCTTTTCTGTGGTTAGCAAAGTCAACCAATAAAATTGCATTTTTCGTTACCAATCCAATTAACATGATGATACCTAAGATGGTGAAAATGTTAAGTGAATTATTAGTCAATGCTAATGCAAATAACGCTCCAATAAACGATAATGGAATAGAGAACAATACCACGAAAGGTGTAACAAAGTCATCATACAAGGCAACCATTACTAAGTAAACTAAAATAATAGCAGCAAGCAACGCAATTCCTAAAGTACCAAAACCTTCTGTTTGGTTTTCCATATCTCCACCCCAAACATAGTTAACTCCTGTTGGACGTTCCATTTTTGAGAATACTGTTTCCCATTCGGTTGCAATGGTACCTGAAGGTCTACCTACAGATTGTGCTTCAATCGTAACCGAAGTACTCTTATCTCTTCTTTCTAACATACTTGGACCTGAACTTTCAATTACCTCTGCAAATTGAGATAACTTAATTTGTTGTCCCATATTATTTACAAAAATTAGATTGTTTACATCATTAATGTTAGAACGATCATATTCATTGAATCTGATGTTAATGTCATATTCATATTCTCCAGCTCTAAATTTTCCGTCGGTATTTCCGTTGAAAGCAGTTTGCATAGTTAAACCAACTGTTTGAAGATTTAATCCTAATGCCGCCATTTTATCACGGTCCACTTGAACTTTGATTTCAGGATTTCCCGCTTCTGAAGTTAGTTTTACTTCTGATGCTCCTGGAACTTTTTTCAATTCTGCAGCTGCTTTTTGAGCAAATAACATTACATCATCAAAATTTGGACCCGTAACAGTTAATGCAATTGGAGCTTTATCAGCACCTAATAATCCCATTGGGACGGTTTTTACTTTTGCTCCCACCAATTCTTTTTCTAACTGACGTTTGATTTTAGCCGCATAAATAAACGAGTTATCATCGCGTTTTGATTTTTCAACCAAAGAAATCAAAATTTCAGCTTTATATGCAGTAGACTGAGTAGCTCCCATACCATCACTAGTTTGACCTACTGTGGTGATCATGTCTACGATATTTTTATCTTTTTTTAGATAAGCTTCTGCTTTTTGTGTCATGAAATTCGTTTGCTCAATTGAAACGTCTTTTGGCATTTCAATTTGAACTAAGAATTCGCCTTTATCTGTTTTAGAGAAGAACTCACCACCAATGAATCCACCTCCTAATAATCCAAAAATTGAACCAAAGAAAATAACAGTAACGATAGCTAACGTTGTTTTTTTGTAATTTAAAGACCAAGTTAAAATGTCTGTTACTTTGTGAGTGAATTTGTCTAAGTAATTTTCAAAACCTAAAATAACTTTTCCAAAAATTGATTCTCTATTTAAATGCTCTAATTTTCCGTAACGTGAGAATAACCAAGGTACAATGGTAAATGAAGCCAGCAATGATAATAGTGTAGCAATAATTACCGTAACACAGAATTGTGTAATGATGTTAGAAACTAATCCAGTACTCATCGCGATTGGTAAAAATACTACCACGATAACCAATGTAATCGCAGTAACGGTAAATCCAATTTCAGCTGCACCATCATAAGCCGCACGAACTTTGTTTTTCCCCATTTCCATGTGACGGTGAATGTTTTCTAATACTACAATCGCGTCATCCACTAAGATTCCTACTACTAATGAAAGTCCAAGTAAACTCATCAAGTTTAATGTGTATCCCATTAATGAAATTCCTATAAAAGTAGCAATCAACGAAGCAGGAATCGATACCATAACGATAGCCGCATTTCGTAAACTGTGTAAGAAGAATAACATTACGAAGGCCACTAAAAACACGGCTAGAAATAAATCGTGCATTACGTTATCGGCAGCAGTTAAAGTAAATTCACTACTATCGTTTGCGATTTTTAATTTCAAATTCGATTTTGCGTAATCTTGTTCAATTTTAACAACCGCTTCTTTTACTTTTTTACTTACTTCTACCGCGTTAGCATCAGATTGTTTGATAACTTGTAAAATGATGGAACCTTTTTCATTAATTCTTGAAATTTTGGTCACATCTTTTTGCGCATCTTGTACATCAGCCACATCACCTAAACGCACTTGAACACCATTGTTTGAAGCAACAACTAAATTACGTAACTCTTCAACAGATTTATATTTTCCAGATAAACGAATGGTTGTACTATTTTCTCTAGTCTTGATATTACCCGTTGGGAAATCTAAATTAGAAGATAAAACCGCTTGTTGTACTTGAGGAACAGATAATCCAAAACCTTGTAATTTAGTTGCATCTAAGCTTACTTTAATTTCTCTTTCTTCACCACCTACTAAGTTAACTTGCGCCACACCGGGAACACGAGAAACAATCGGTTGAATTTTCTTGTCTAATAAGTCGTAGAAGGCAACTTCATCCATACCAGCAGTTGCACCAATGGTCATAATAGGTAAATCACTCAATGAGAATTTACTCAATGACGGTGGGTCAACATCATCTGGCAAGTCTTTTAATACCGCATTGATTTTACGTTGGGCATCGTTTAAAGAATAATCGGCATCTGCATCAGCAGTTAATGTAATCATTACTACCGATAAACTTTCATAAGACTTTGATTCTAATTTTTTGATGTTTTCCATAGTAGAAACCGCATCCTCAATTTTCTTGGTAACGGTATTTTCTACTTCACTTGGAGAAGCTCCAGGATAAACAGTTGAAACGGTAACTACGTTAATCTCAAATTTTGGAATTAACTCATAACTCAACTGTTTATAACTATATAGTCCACCTAATAATAGTATCGTAAAAAGTACGATAACCATAGAAGGTCTTTTAATTGATATATCTACAATTTTCATATAATCGGTTTTAAGTAAGCGTCTTTAATTATTTTACAATAGAAACTTTAGTGCTATCACTTAAGTTAATTTGACCGCTAGTTACTACTACGTCTCCATTGTTTAAGCCACTCAGAATTTCAACTTTGTCGCCAAACACTCTTCCTGCCACAACTTTTTTCATTACTGCGATGTCTTTTTCCACCACATACACTTGGTTGCTACTTACACTTCCTACAAAAGCACTTCTTGGAATTGTCATTAATTCAGGCTGTTTTCCTTCTGGCGCACCAAAAACTACAGAACCATACATTCCTGCTTTGATTTCATTATTAGGATTGTTTATTATAGCCACTTCAATAGGGAAGTTTAAAGAAGTATCTGCTTTTGGAGCAATAAAAGTTACTTTTCCAGTATATTCTTTGTTTGGGAAAACACTTGCTTTTACTTTTACAACTGAACCAATTTTTAACTGTGCTACTTGACGCTCACTTACATTTACTTTCAGTTTTAACGAGTTTGTATTTACAATTTCAAACATTTTTGTTGGAGGCATTGCGCTTAAAATAGTTCCAACTTCAATGAATTTTTTATTGATAATCCCACCGAAAGGAGCTTTAACTCTTGTATCACCTACATTAATATTAGCTTGAGTTAATCTAGATTTCGCGTTAATCATGTTGATTCTAGCTTGATCTAATTGTTGTTTTGTAACTCCTCCTGTTTTGTAGGCACTTTCGAAACGGTTGTAATCGTTAAGAGTATTTTGATAATTAGCATTAGCTGTTTCTGCTTCAACATTTACAACATCACCTCTAATAATAGCAATAGTTTGTCCTTTTGCTACTCTATCACCTTCTTTTACTAAAATCGAAATTACTTTTCCTGAACGCTCTGCTGCCATTTCCAATTCTTGATCAGGAGAGAAGTTTCCGTTAGCAACAAAGTTATCTTCAACAGGATTTGTTCCTACTGTAGCTACACGAACGGCAACACTACTATTTTCTTGAGCAACAATGGCTGTATCTGCTTCATTTTGTTTTTTGTTGTTCATAAGAGTTACAACAGTAGCTCCTGCTAATCCCACACCTAAAACGATATAAAATATTTTTTTCATTTGTTTATTAGTTTAATAAGTTTTTTAGTTCGCCTTTTGATTTTATGAATTGACTTTCTGCTAATTTGTATTCTAAAATATCACTGGTATAATTGT
>JAIXHM010000035.1 GCA_030145825.1 Flavobacterium sp. | reverse complement strand
AACGCCAAGTTTTCTAAAGCAGTCAAAATAATGCTATTATTTGCTGCCTCGACATCAGCTACTACTTCTAAACAATAAATGTAATGGTTGTTCATATTTTTTTAAAAACCAAATTTAAAACTTCTAAACATAAAAAAGGCTTAATTATTTCTTATAATTAAGCCTTTTTTAAAACTTTTTATAGAGAAGCTTTTAAAACAGCTTTTAAGCTCGTAGTTGGTTTCCCAATTAATTTTGATAATGTTTTACTATCATCAAATAAATCTCCTTTTTCAGTTCCAATATGTGTTCCTGCAAAGAATTGTGCTACACCTTTTGGTAAACCAAATCCTTCTAAAACTTTTGCATATTCTTCAACTGGTAAATTTTGATAGTTTACTTCTTTTCCAGCAACTTCAGAAAGTGATTTTGCTAAATCTGATAAAGTAAAAATTTCATCTCCTGCTAATTCATAAGTTTTTCCTTCATGTCCTTCTGTAACTAAAACTTCAGCATCAACAATTGCGAAATCGGCTCTAGAAGCAGATGCAATTTTTCCATCTCCTGCACTACCATAAAATGTTCCGTGTTCTACAACTCCGCTTAAACCTCCAACATAGTTTTCAGTATACCATCCGTGACGTAAAATAACATAAGGAATTCCCGATTCTTTTAATAATGTTTCTGTTTCTAAATGTTCTCCAGCTAAAGCTAATGAAGATTTATCAGCATGTAATAAACTAGTATAAGCAATTAATTTTACACCAGCTTTTTTTGCTGCCTCAATAACATTTGTATGTTGAGCAGTTCTGTTACCAATTTCGTTTCCTGAAATTAATAATAATTTATCAATTCCTTTTAAAGCTTCTGCAAGCGTTTCAGGTTGATTGTAATCAAATACTCTTGCATCAACACCTAAATCTGCTGCTTTTTTTGGATCTCTTACTAATGCTACAATAGTTGCACCAGTATTTCTCTCTTTTAAATTTTGAACTACCAATTGTCCTAATTGTCCTGTAGCTCCTGTAATTCCTATTGTCATAACTAAATTTTTTAAAATGATTATTAGATTACTAAAAGTTTTTTACTTACTTTTGGTAACCAAAGGTAATCGCAAAATTTAATTCAAACAAGAAGTTACCTCAAAATCAAATACTTACCTTTTGGTTAGTAATGCATATTTCAAAGGATTATGGAAGAAAAAAAATTAAATAAATTTTCAAATATTGAAGATTGCCCTATTCGAAACGTAATTGACCGTATAGGAGATAAATGGTCGGTACTCGTTTTATTAGTTTTGGAAGAGGAAAAAGTATTACGTTTTAATGAAATTCATAAAACTATAGCGTCTATTTCTCAAAAAATGCTTGCTGTAACTCTAAAGACATTAGAATCTGATGGTTTAGTAAACAGAACTGTATATCCTCAAATTCCTCCTAAAGTAGAATATCAACTTACCGAAAGAGGAAAATCTTTATTACCACATTTACACGGATTAGTGCTTTGGGCAAAAGGAAATATGGAAGCTATACAAACCTCTAGAAGTGAATTTGCATTAAAATAATAAATGTAACATTGTGGTTTGTTTTGCTACTCATTAATACATCAAAAAACGAATCATCATCATGCGTTATGTAATTGCTTTTTTCTTTCCTTGGTTGAGTTTAATGCTACAAGGTAAAATATTATCCGGATTTATATGTTTGCTTTTACAAATTACGATTATTGGTTGGATACCCGCATTTATTTGGGCGGTTACCGCTTTAAACCGAATGTATGCTGATAGAAGAACGAATAAGATAATTCGCGAAATGAAAAAAGGTTAATTTTCAAGAGTAAAATATTTTACTGGTAAATTATACTATTAAACTAAACCAATAATGAATAATAGAATTTTTAAATTTTATATCTTATTTCTAGGCATTCTAGTAGTTTCATGCCATAGTAAATTTGATAAAAAAAATATAACCCCAATTAAATCTGTTGAAAATTCTTCAAACTTGGGTAACGATTCAATAAATGACCAAGTTGAGATAATTGAAACAACTGAAATTATAAATGATGAAACAAATCTTTATGATTCTTGGAAAAATTTTGAATTAAATCCCAAAAATGAAGATGCTCCTAAAGAATGGATTTTAAATTTTTATGATGACAATTCCTATAATTTTAAATTTGAAAATAAATATTATAGTCCAAGAGTTGAATGGTACATTACTGGTAATTCAATAGTAGTTAGTAATTCAAATGCTTCTCGAGAGATTGGAACAATAAAAAATATTTCAAAAGACACTCTTGAAATCTATTTTTTAGAGTTAAAAACAACAGGAAAATTTATACGAATAAGTTCTGTTGCTGATAAATATTAAAATTTATAGTTTTCGCCAATCACTTTTCGTATCGAAACAAAACCAATTTGGTTCAAATCTATTTCGGAACGTTTTACCCAAATCAAATCTTGAATTTCATCTTCAGCATTTATATTAATAAAATCGGTCTGTAAAGGACATTCATAAAAAATATCCATGGTTCTATAGGGAACGTTTTTATACAAATAATTATTAGGTGAAGTCGTTATATATTGCAACTCATTCGGCTTAACGGTTATTCCCAATTCTTCATTGATTTCTCGGCAAGCTGCTGCTTCTGCATTTTCACCCGGATCTATAAATCCCCCTGGTAAATCCCATTTCCCTTTATCAGGATCCACATTGCGCACCGTAAACAAAATTTTGTCTTCAAAAGTAAAAACAATAGCAACTGCTGCTGCTATATTATGGTAATACGTAAAATTACAATCGTGACACAAAAACCGAACATGATTTGGATGTTCAATATTTTCAGATTTACAATTCGGGCAATATTTAAAAATTGACATTTTTTAGTGGTTAGTGGTTAGTGGTTAGTGGTTAGTGCAAAATTACTTTTTACTTTTTACTTTTTACTTTTTACTTACTTCGTAAAAACTCTATTTTCTTGTTCAGTTACTCTTATAAAAGTGGTACGCTTAGATAGTTCTCTTAGCTGAGCCGCACCCACATAGGTACAAGTACTTCTCAATCCGCCTAGAATATCTAAAACCGTATCTTCGACAGGACCACGATAAGGAACTTGAACGGTTTTACCTTCACTTGCTCTATACTCTGCTACACCTCCAACATGCTTTGTCATAGCAGTGCTTGAGCTCATACCGTAAAATAACTTATACTTTTCTCCATTTTTTTCAATCAATTCACCTCCACTTTCATCATGCCCGGCTAACATCCCACCAAGCATTACAAAGTCGGCACCAGCACCAAATGCCTTTGCCACATCTCCAGGAACGCTACAACCGCCATCACTAATAATGTGTCCGCCTAAACCATGCGCTGCATCAGCACATTCAATAATTGCCGATAATTGTGGATAACCTACACCCGTTTTAACTCGAGTCGTACAAACAGAACCCGGACCAATTCCTACTTTTACAATATCAGCACCCGAAAGTAATAATTCTTCTACCATTTCTCCTGTAACAACATTCCCAGCAATAATTACTTTTTCTGGTAAAAGATTGCGCATTTTCTTTACAAAATGCACAAAATGTTCCGAATAACCATTCGCCACATCAATACATAAAAATTGTAATTCAGGGTTTTGCTTAAAAATTTCTAAGACTTTTTCAATATCCTTTTTACCTGTTCCTGTACTTACTGCAATATAATTGATAATGTCGCTAGGAGCAGTATTCATAAAAGACTTCCATTCTTCAACCGTGTAATGTTTATGAACTGCTGTAAATAATTGTTTTTGAGCTAAAGAAAGTGCCATTTCAAAAGTTCCCACAGTATCCATATTGGCTCCCATAATTGGGACTCCTTTCCATTTAAACGGACTGTGTAAAAATTTGTATTCGCGCTCTAAATCTACTTGTGAACGACTTTTTAATGTAGAACGTTTCGGACGAAACATTACATCTTTAAAACCTAATTTTAAATCGCTTTCTATTCTCATAATAAAAATATATAGCTTAAAATTAAGATTTAATATGCCTAATCAAGAACGAAATAAAATTTAAAAGTCAACATTTTATTAACAATTTTGCCTTTTTACATTCATTTTCTTTGCTTGTCCAAAGAAAACGAACCAAAAGAAAGGACACTTTTACGAGGAATTTTTAATCTTCGATTAAAACCATTTGAAAAACTCTGCGGACTTAGTCCTGAATTTCAGAGCTTTTTCAGACTATTCTGCGTAAAAGAGTACAATGCTTTGCATTGTTTAAACTAATGCAAAACCTAAAAATTAAACTTTAATTCTATATTTGTAATATGCAAAAACATCTTGTAATTATAGGAACGGTTTGGCCTGAACCTACTTCAACAGCAGCTGGAAGTAGAATGCTACAAATAATAGATTTATTTCTAAACCAAAACTTTAAGATTACATTTTTGTGTTCGGCAAGTAAAACTGAGTATTCTTATAATTTAGAGGAGTTACACATTACTACTGCAACTATAACATTAAATAGTGATTGTTTTAATCATCAAATTTCTGAATTAAACCCACATGTTGTGCTTTATGATCGTTTTATGACAGAAGAACAATATGGTTGGCGCGTTACTGAAACTTGTCCAAATGCGCTAACAATTTTAGATACTGAAGATTTGCATTTTCTCCGCAAAGCACGAGAAATTGCTTTTAAACAAAATAGAACATTATCGTTTGAAGATTACTTATCGGATACATTTAAAAGAGAATTAGCCAGTATGTATCGATGTGATTTGAGTTTGATAATTTCAGAATATGAAATGGAATTATTGACTAAAACCTTTAAAATAGATCGTTCACTTCTACAATATTTACCTTTTTTAATTGAAGAAATCCATACAAATCAACCCCATTTTTCAGAAAGAAAACACTTTGTAAGCATCGGCAATTTTTTTCATGAACCCAATTGGCAAACCGTTTTACAGCTAAAAAAACTTTGGAAATCAATCAAAAAAGAACTTCCAGATGCCGAAATACATATTTATGGTGCTTATGCTAGCGATAAAGTAATGCAATTACACAATTTAAAAGAAGGTTTTTTAGTAAAAGGTAGAGCAAGTTCAGTTTGTGATGTTTTTACAAAAGCTCGGGTTTTATTAGCTCCAATTCCTTTTGGTGCGGGTTTAAAAGGTAAATTATTCGAAAGTATGCAATTTGGTTTACCAACTGTAACTTCAACAATTGGTGCTGAAGGAATGCAGTTTAATAATTCTTGGAATGGATGTATAACAGATAGTGAAAAAGATTTTGTTGAAAATGCCATTCAGTTATATACAAATGAAACCTTTTGGAATGAAGCCCAGCAAAATGGATTCTTAATTCTAGAAAATAAATTTAAAACCGATTTATTTAGAGTTGAGTTTGCTGAAAAAATTGATTATTTATTAAGTAACTTACAAAAGCATCGTCAAGAAAATTTTTTAGGTTACGTTTTCCAACATCAATCTTTGCAAAGTACTAAGTTTATGAGCAAATGGATTGAATTGAAAAACTTAAAAAACTAAACTTTTAAAGAAAATACTTATATTTAGGACTTAAACATCATAAGTCATTACATGAATTATTTAGCTCACATTTATTTATCGGGAGAAAACAACCTCATAAAGGTGGGCAATTTCATGGCAGATAGTGTTAAAGGAAACGATTATTTGAATTATCCCGATGATTTGCGTAAAGGTATTTTACTACATAGAGCTATTGATAGTTTTACTGATGCAAATGAAATTTACCGCCAAAGTAAACATCGTTTACACGAAAATTACGGACATTACTCAGGAGTAATTATGGATGTTTTATACGATCATTTTTTAGCCAAAAATTGGAAGAACTTTTCTTCAATTCCGCTTAATATTTTTATTGATGATTTCTATAAAACTTTAGTAGAAAACTTAGATGTTTTACCTGAGAAAACCAAAAAAATAGTTCCTTATTTAATTGAACAAAATTGGCTAAATTCATATCAAACTATATCTGGAATTGAGAGAATTCTTTGGCAAATGAGTCATCGTATCAAGTTTAAAGTAGATTTAAGTAAAGCCGCAATTTTTGAATTAAATGAATTTTACGAGGAGTTTGAAGCTGAATTTTTCGATTTTATGAAAGAAATTGAGTTTATGTGTAAAGAAAAACTAAAAGAACTTGGGTAAAAATGTAATAAAAAGTACCTTTGTAGCACATCTAAATTAAACAATGCCCAGAACAACTTCGCAAAAATTAAAACATTTTATTACGCGCAACTTTAGACGTCTTGAACGTCTTTTATTTGTGGTAAAATCTTTAATTTCTCCAAGACAATTTATTTACTTGTCTTGTGTTCTTGTTGGTATTTCATCTGCTTTAGCTGTAATTGTTTTAAAAACATTTGCGCATTGGGTTTATAAGTTTGCTCAATATTTAGACGGTTTTTTACATTTACCTTATTCTAATAGTACCTTCCCAATTATTGGAATCTTATTAACAGTTTTCATTGTAAAAAAAGTTTTAGACGGTTCTATTCAAAAAGGTACCGCTCAAATTATGAATGCTGTGGCCAAGAAAAACGGAATTATGCCACGCAAACAAATGTATTCTCAAATAATTACGAGTTCGTTTACTGTTGGTATGGGAGGAAGTGCGGGTTTAGAATCACCAATTACTATTACGGGTGCTGCTTTCGGAAGTAATTTTGCTCAAAATTATCGTTTAAGTTATAAAGACAGAACGTTACTTTTAGCTTGTGGTGTTGCAGCCGGAATTGCAGCAGCGTTTAATGCTCCTATTGCTGGAGTTTTGTTTGCTATCGAAGTGGTTTTAGTAGAAATAAGTATTACAGCATTTATCCCTATTATGATTAGTGCTGCGACAGGTTCTCTGGTTTCTGCAATTGTTTTAAACGAAGATATTTTATTAAACTTCAAAGAAGGTGAAGCTTTTGATTATCATAATATTCCTTATTATATTATTCTTGGAATTCTTTCTGGTTTTGTTTCTATCAATTACGCTAGAACCTTTAGAAGTATCGAAAAATGGTTTCATAAAAAGAAAGGAGCTTATAGAAAAGCATTAATTGGAGCCGTTTTATTAGCTGTTTTAATTTTCTTCTTTCCAACATTGTTTGGTGAAGGATATGAAAGTATTAAAGTATTAGCTAATAATAGTCCCGAAAATATACTAGACAATACATTAGCAAGTGGTTTTAAAGATAATCCTTGGGTTTTATTAGCCTTTGTTGGGGTAACCATGATGGTTAAAGTTTACGCAACGGGATTAACTTTAGGTTCGGGAGGAAATGGAGGAAACTTTGCCCCTTCTCTTTTTGTGGGGTCTTATTTAGGATTTGTTTTAGCAAAATTTTTAAATCTAACGGGAATTGACAAAGATTTATCGGTAAGTAATTTTACATTAGTGGGTATGGCAGGAATTTTAAGTGGATTGTTTCATGCGCCATTAACTGCAATTTTCCTTATTGCCGAAATTACAAGTGGTTACAACCTAATGGTTCCGTTAATGATTGTTTCTTCGATAAGTTTTGCAATTTCTAAACGATTTGAAATACATTCCTTCGACATTAAAGATTTGGCCGATAAAGGTGATGTTTTTACAGATAATAGAGATAAAAATCTTTTAATTAGTATTGAGGTTTCTAAATTAATTACCACTGATATTAGAAGTATTAAAGAATCGGATAATTTAGAAGAACTGATCGAAATTATTAAAACCACAGCGCAAACTTTATTTCCGGTTTTAGACGAACAAGAACGTTTAATTGGTGTCATACGTTTAAACGAAATTCGTCCTATTATCCTTTCGCCTTTTCAAGTAAAATACACTTCAATAAAAGAAATTATCCGTTCGCCCAAAGAAATCATTTTATATGATGAAACCGCAGATATGATAATGGAAAAGTTTGAAAACAGTCAAACTACTTTATTACCTGTTTTAAAAGGCGGAAAATTCATTGGTTTCATTTCTAAATATCATATATTAGAAGAATACCGCAAGAAATTAATTTCAATGACAATCGAATAAAAAGAAAACATGCAAAAAATAAACACAAACGACTTCAAATTTTCAATGCCCTTAAGCATCCGTTGGAACGATTTAGATCCTTTAAATCATGTAAATAACGTGTATTATTTCGAGTATTTTCAAATAGGTCGTGGGTATTATATGCCAACTGCTTGTCCGCAATGGGATTGGACCAAACATATGTTTGTAATTGCGCATATAGAATGCGATTATTTTAAAGAATTAAAACTAACCGCAAATAAACCAACCATTAAAATTAGAACGGCTTCTTTAGGTTCAAAAAGCTTTGAAATTGAATATTTAATTTGCAGTTTAGACAAGGAAAATAACGAAATTATTCACGCTAAAGGAAAAAGCGTACAGGTTTTAATTGATACAACTATTGGAAAATCGATTGAAATTCCTGATTGGTTACGTGAAGCAATTGTGAGTTATGAACCTGCTTTGTAATTTTTTATAAATTTTTCTTTTTAAATTCAGAAGGTGTCATGCCTACTAAATTTTTAAAAGCATTATTAAAAGATGATTTCGATTTAAAACCTACTTTTTCACTAATGGCTTCTATAGTAAACTGATGGTATTTTTCGTCTAATAATATTTCCTTCGCTTTTTCAATTCTGTAGGAATTTATAAAAGTAGCAAAATTTGTTTTTAAATCTTGATTTAAAACATTCGACAAATAACTGCTATTGATTTTAATATCTTTAGCAACATCATGTATCGTTAAATCATTAATTAAAAAGGATTGATTAGCTTCAATAGAAAATTTCAATTTATCTATTATTTCAAATCGTTTCTCCTCAGAAAGAGGTCCGTTGGAATCTTTTTTATCTTCTTCGTCTATTGGAACTTCATTTAATAATCTTAATTCTACGGGGTTTTGATTTAATCGCTGAGAATACAAATAAAAACTTACCATTAAGAAAGGAATATACACTACAACGGGAGAAGCACCTGGGTTTAAAAGAAAAAAACAAAAAACAAAAGCCAGATAACCTAATACAAAAAATGTCATCCATTTGAATTGAATTCCAGTTGCATAAGAGTATTCTTCTTTAATTTTTGAACTATTCTGCCTAAAAACAATAAATGAATTTACAAGATAATAGATATTAAGCAAAACAAAACTAAACTTCAATGAAAAAAAGTTGGCATAATCTAGTTTTTTGCCAATTTCTGTTGTTAAACTACCCTCTAAAAAAGGAATAAGATTAAAAAAAAAGATTGAATAGGAATAAAGAAATGAACAAAATATTCTTTACCAATGCGCTCTTTTATATTATAAACCAAACTTCTGATATACAAAAAAACCAATACCGGTAATGATAACATTACTGGATAAAATAGTAGTTCTACATAAGGAAAAACCTGCTCTATAGGTTCTAAAAAAGATCGAATGAAATTTAATGAAATTGCAAAAAGAGCAAAAGAAAAAAACAAGAAAAAAACACCCAATACGCGCTTTGAAACACCAATTTTTTGTTGAGTTATAAGTAAATACAATCCTATTAGGAAAGAAATAATAATTGGAAAAAACAATATAAACAACATAAAATCAACACTTTAAATTTTACATTTGTACAGATTCCTAAAATCAATACATCTTTACACCTACATTAAACACACAAACCTATACTTAACTATAAATTTACAATTAGATAAAAAAAATGCTTCTAAATGTAAAATTTAACCTTATGAAACAAATATACTTTATTTTAGTTTTACTTGTTTATCAAAATTTACAATCTCAAATAACCATAAATAATACAGCTTATACTCCTACCCAACTCGTAGATGGTGTATTGGTTCCAACAGGTAGTGGTGTTACGGTTTCAAACGTTACCTTTAGTGGTGTTCGCAACGTTTCTAGTCGTTATCAAATAGGTTATTTTTCTACTGCGACCACAACCTTAGCACAAATGGGATTTACTGATGGTGTCGTTTTATCTACAGGAAATACATCTGAAATTCCTTTAAGTTTAGGTACTAATCCTGGTTCCGTAGGGCAAATGAGTCGTAATTATAGTTCTTGTACTGCTGGAGAGGTTCGAAAAGGCGGTACTTGTCCTTCTGTTATTAACGATTTGAATATTTTATCTGGAGGATTTAATTATTTCAATTCTGCCATATTAGAATTCGATTTTGTTCCCAATAATTCTGAAGTTTCGTTCCGCTATATTTTTGGTTCAGAAGAATATTCCGATGATGGTGGATGGATTAATTACCAATGCTCTTCTTACAATGACAAATTCGGATTTTTAATAAGCGGTCCTGGAATTTCTGGAGGCGCAGGTTATACAAATGATGCTAGAAATATAGCTCGATTGGCAAATGGTTCTGAAGTTTCAATAAATTCGGTTAACAGTGGTGTTGTGGGTTCAAATGGAGGTTCACCTAATGCGAGTAGATGTTCAAGTGTCAATCCGGCATGGGTACAAAACACACCTTCTCCTGAGTTTTTGGGTACTATTGATGGTACACAATTAAATGGAAATACCAAAATTCTTACCGCAAAACAATCGGGTTTAACTCCTGGTGCAACGTATCATATTAAACTTATTGTAATGGATATTAGTGATGGTGCCTATGATAGCGTGGTGTATTTAGAAGCGAATAGTTTTAAAAGCGATTGTAGTAAAAACCCAAAAACTACGGGAACACCTTATGAATCAAAAGTTGGTATAGGATCCTTTCAAACTATGCAAAGCAATTGGTTAGAAAACATAAACAATGGTGCTTTAGTTCTTGATGCTCAAAACAAAGGCTTAGTAGTTACTCGCCTATCAACAACTGAACGAGATGCTTTAAATGCTGTTGAAGGAATGCTTATTTACAACACTACAGTAAATTGTTTCCAATTGTATAATGGAACGACTTGGAACTGTATTCAAGAAACTTGTGCTAACGATTAAAACTTTAATTATGAAAAAAATTATTTCGATTATCACCCTTTTTACCCCAATTATCATTTTTTCACAAGTAAGTATTGGAAAAGCCTCTGTAGATGGCGATGGTATATTAGATTTTGAAAATCCTGCAAAAGGAGGTATTATTTTACCCGCTGTAACAACTTTACCTACAGGAAGTGCAGCCACAAATGGCACCATTATTTACGACTATAATAATGGATGTGTAAAAATTAAAGAAAACAACAGTTGGACACAACTAACTCCCGAAATTGGAGATACTTCAAGTATTAACCTAAATACTTCTCCCGATACAGGAAATGGCGTTTTAATAAGCACAACAACTACTGCAGAGGGTGTTTTAGTCTTAGAATCGCAAACCAAAGCCTTAATTTTGCCTAAAATAGACCGACCGCATTTAAACTTAGTAAACCCGCACCCTGGAACAATGTGCTACGACACCTATAACCAAGCATTAGCGGTTTTTGATGGTTCTAAATGGTATTTTTATAAGTAAATAAGAATGTCACAATGAGCCTGTCGAAGTGTCTTTTTAGATTCCTTCACTACTTTCGGACTCTAGACAAAGCCGAACGAAGTGAAGGAATCTTTGTCAGTTCGAGCGGAGTCGAGAACACTTTTGTAGCGCTCTTTACTTCTCGACTCCGCTCGAAGTGACAGAGTATTTATCCTCTACACTTACATTTTCTTTTACCAGCGTTTATCGCTTCTTTTTCAGTCATTTCAGTAATGCCCGATTTACATCGATCTAAAGCTGAATGCGATTTCAATCGAAGTGACCTTTGTTACTCCAAACTCGTCCAAAACACTTTGGTCAGTATGAGCTTGTCGAAGACTCTTTTTAACAACACTTCGACAAGCTCAGTGTGACATAAAGCTTATCCCCTACATTTACATTTTCTTTTACCAGCGTTTATCGCTTCTTTCTCTGTCATTTCAGTAATGCCCGATTTACATCGATCTAAAGCCGAATGCGATTTCAATCTAAGTGACCTTTGTTACTCTAAACTCGTCCAAAACACTTTGGTAAGTATGAGCTTGTCGAAGACTTTTTTTAACAACACTTCGACAAGCTCAGTGTGACATAAAGCTTATCCTCTACACTTACATTTTCTTTTACCAGCGTTTATCGCTTCTTTCTCTGTCATTTCAGTAATGCCCGATTTACATCGATCTAAAGCCGAATGCGATTTCAATCGAAGTGACCTTTGTTACTCCAAACTCGTCCAAAACACTTTGGTCAGTCTGAGCTTGTCGAAGACTCTTTTTAACAACACTTCGACAAGCTCAGTGTGACATAAAGCTTATCCCCTACATTTACATTTTCTTTTACCAGCGTTTATCGCTTCCTTCTCTGTCATTTCAGTAATGCCCGATTTGCAACGATCTAAAGCTGAATGCGATCTAGTTGGGTGATACACTTCACTTTTACCACAAACATAAACGGTTTCACTTGTTTTAATTTCTGATGAAGAACTAAAACTTAAAAGTGTAAATACGGAAAGGATTAGGATTAGGTTTTTCATAATTATTCTTTTATTATTTCAGCTTCAAATAATTTTTCAAAATATTTCTTTGATTTTATACTTTCATATTTAAATCCACCTAAAGTCATTCCATAACCAAATATTAGCATTAATAATGCAGGAAATATTTCAAAACTAAATTTTTCAGCTTTTATCATTTCTTTCAATAAAAACAAAAAGAAAATCAATGTCAATGACATCCAAATAATCATAAAAAATAAAACTAAAGAATGCAGTTTCATTTTTACATTTATTTTAGTACCACTTAAATCTTTAATTATTTCACCTTCAATTCTTGGTAAAAATGAATTCCTATAACTAATAATTCTTTTTACATTATATGTATTATTAATTATTTCACCTTCATATTCTTTAAACTCTTTTTCACTTAAGATTCCTTTTAATCTAAATGATTTATAAGGTTCAATAACATTGTTTAGCCTATATATAATTTCTATTGGTTCAAGTTTAGTTTTATAAATAATATTCTCTTTAGGCAAAAAAATCATAAAATCAATTTTAATTCTTCCAAATATATAACAATTAACAACTTTATCCATTAATTTTCTCTAAATATTCCTTTCCAGCAAGTTAGCATTTCTCTCTATAAAATTGTAATTTTGCGCTTTGCCAAAAAAACTATGGACAACACACACGAAACTATTGAAATTATTGGCGCTCGTGCGCATAACCTTAAAAACATAGACGTTACCATTCCGCGAGAGAAATTGGTGGTAATAACAGGGCTTTCGGGTTCTGGTAAATCCTCTTTGGCTTTCGATACCATTTATGCCGAAGGGCAACGTCGCTACATTGAAACATTTTCTGCTTATGCACGTCAGTTTTTGGGCGGTTTAGAACGCCCCGATGTAGATAAAATTGATGGTTTATCGCCAGTAATTGCTATCGAACAAAAAACTACAAGCAAAAGTCCACGTTCTACCGTTGGTACCATTACCGAAATTTACGATTTCTTACGTTTGTTATATGCGCGTGCTGGCGAAGCGTTTAGTTATAACACGGGCGAAAAAATGGTTTCTTATTCTGATGAGCAAATTAAAGAGCTTATCGTAGATACTTTTAATGGCAAAAGAATCAATATATTAGCTCCTGTAATTCGTTCACGTAAAGGACATTATCGCGAATTATTTGAACAAATTGCCAAACAAGGCTTTGTGAAAGTTCGTGTTGATGGTGAAATCCGTGATTTAGATTACGGAATGAAAGTCGATCGTTATAAAACACACGATATCGAAACGGTCATAGACCGAGTTTTAATTAAAAGCGATGAGGACACAGATAAGCGCTTGACTGAAAGCATTAAAACCGCTATGTATCACGGTGATGATATCATGATGGTTATTGAGCAAGAAAGTGGCGAAGTACGTTATTTCAGTAGAAATTTAATGTGTCCGAGTTCAGGTATTTCCTATCCTAACCCAGAACCAAATAATTTTTCATTCAACTCGCCAAAAGGTGCTTGTCCCACTTGTAATGGATTAGGAACGGTTAACGAAATCAATCTGAATAAAATTATCCCAAATCCGAAATTATCGATTAAAAATGGTGGTTTTGCACCTTTGGGAGAATATAAAAACTCATGGATTTTTAAGCAATTGGAAATTATTGCCCAAAAATTCGACTTCAAACTAACCGATGCTATTGATTCCATTCCACAAGATGCGATGGAGATGATTTTACATGGTGGAAATGAAAAATTTTCGGTAGTTTCAAAGGTTATGGGAATTACTAAAGATTACAAAATTGATTTTGAAGGTATTGCTAACTTTATCAAAAATCAATACGAACAAGCCGATTCACAAAGTATTAAGCGTTGGGCAAAAGAGTTTATGGATGAAAACGATTGTTCTGATTGTCATGGAACGCGTTTACGTAAAGAAGCTTTGTATTTCAAAATCAATGATAGAAACATAGGCGAATTGGTGCAAATGGATATTGCGGAATTAGCAGATTGGTTTGCCGATTTACCACAACATTTAGACACCAAACAACAAGCGATTGCCACTGAAATTTTAAAAGAAATTACAGCGCGTTTACAATTTTTATTAGATGTTGGTTTAAATTATTTGAATTTAAATAGAAGTTCAAAATCGCTTTCGGGTGGTGAAGCACAACGTATTCGTTTGGCTACGCAAATTGGTTCGCAGTTAGTTGGTGTGTTATACATTTTAGACGAACCGAGTATTGGTTTACACCAACGTGATAACGAACGTTTGATTAAATCTTTGGAAAGTCTACGCGATATTGGAAATTCCGTTATTGTAGTAGAACACGACAAAGACATGATAGAACGTGCCGACCACGTAATTGATATTGGTCCGAAAGCAGGTCGCTTTGGAGGAAAAATTATCAGTCAAGGTACACCAAAAGAATTATTAAAAGAAAATACCATTACAGCTCAATTTATGAGTGGTAAAATGCAAATTGAAGTTCCCAAAAAACGTCGTGAAGGAAACGGAAAAATATTGAAACTTTCAGGAGCAAGCGGCAACAACTTAAAGAATGTTTCGGTAGAATTTCCTTTAGGAAAACTAATTTGCGTTACTGGTGTTTCGGGAAGTGGAAAATCGACTTTGATAAATGAAACTTTGTATCCTATTTTGAATACACATTTCTTTAATGCGGTAAAAAAGCCACAACCTTACAAGAAAATCGAAGGATTAGAACACATCGATAAAGTAATTGATATTGACCAAAGCCCGATTGGTAGAACACCAAGAAGTAATCCAGCAACATATACTGATGTTTTCTCTGAAATTAGAAATTTATTTACCCAAACACCAGAAGCTCAAATTCGTGGTTACAAACCGGGACGTTTTAGCTTTAATGTAAAAGGCGGACGATGTGAAACCTGTGAAGGTTCTGGAGTGAGAACCATTGAAATGAGTTTTTTACCCGATGTTTATGTAGAATGTGAAACGTGTCAAGGCAAACGTTTTAACAGAGAAACTTTGGAAATTCGCTACAAAGGAAAATCGATTTCTGATGTATTAGAAATGACGGTTGATGAAGCGGTTGATTTCTTTGAAAACATTCCTAAAATCTACAGAAAAGTAAAAACCATTCAAGATGTTGGATTGGGTTATATTACTTTGGGACAACAAAGTACAACACTTTCTGGTGGTGAAGCTCAGCGTGTAAAACTAGCAACCGAACTTTCGAAAAAAGATACCGGAAACACCTTCTATATTTTAGATGAACCAACCACAGGTTTACATTTTGAAGATATTCGAGTGTTGATGGAAGTGATTAACAAATTGGTTAAGAAAGGAAATACCGTTTTAATTATTGAACATAATTTAGATGTTGTAAAACTTGCCGATCATATTATTGACATTGGTTACGAAGGTGGAAAAGGTGGCGGACAAGTTGTAGCAGTGGGAACTCCGGAAGAAGTGATAAAAAATAAAAAGAGTTATACAGCTCAGTTTTTGAAAAAAGAATTATCTTAGCGGTCTAATTACTTCACACAACAACACTGCTCAAGATGTAATGTTTAACTTAATTATTTGTTTTATAACAAAGTAATTTATTTTATTATGGCAGCAGATCAATACGAAAATGACGATCACAGAATCCAAGAGAAATTTAAACAAAAAACTTGGAACGAAATACGTACAAACGACTCATGGGCAATTTTTAAAATCATGTCGGAATTCGTAAATGGTTACGAATCGATGGGAAGAATTGGTCCTTGTGTATCTATTTTTGGTTCAGCAAGAACAAAACCTGAAGACAAATATTATGTATTAGCTGAAAAGATTGCTTACAAAATCAGTAAAGCGGGTTACGGTGTAATTACGGGTGGTGGACCTGGAATTATGGAAGCTGGTAACAAAGGAGCGCATTATGGTGGCGGAACTTCAGTTGGTTTAAATATCGAGTTACCGTTTGAGCAACACTTTAATCCATATATCGATAGAGATAAAAACTTAAACTTCGATTACTTCTTCGTAAGAAAGGTAATGTTTGTTAAGTATTCTCAAGGATTTGTGGTTATGCCTGGTGGTTTTGGAACTTTAGACGAACTATTTGAAGCAATTACTTTAATTCAAACTAAGAAAATTGCAAAATTCCCTATTATTTTAGTTGGAAGTGAGTTTTGGTCGGGTTTAATGGATTGGGTAAAAGCCGTTTTATTAGAAAAATTCCATAATGTGAGTCCGGAAGACTTAAATTTATTTAAAATAGTAGACAACGAGGATGAAGTTTTAGAAGCTTTAGATACTTTCTACAAAAAATACAATTTATCGCCAAACTTCTAATTTGGTAATTAAAAATAAAAATGTCATTTTAAGTAAATTAAAATGACATTTTTTGTTTAAAAAAAGCAGACCTATAAGCCGGGTTCTGTCTCCAAAAGGAGTCTTATCATTTATCTAGTTCCGCAATTACTCACGGAATCCATCTGCCTACCCCTCAGCATTGAACGAGCCGCTCTTAATTGCTGATATACATGGCATTTCACCGCATAGAGTTTACCTGGTTTCACTACAGCATTACCTGTACATACTTTCTGTTGCACTTGTCCTCGCCTTTCAGCGGACGGGCGTTACCCGCTATGCTTGCTCTATGGTGTCCGGACTTTCCTCTCCTCTTTCGAGCAGCGATAAGACGGTCTGCGGACGCAAAAGTAAAACTTTTTTAACTCTTATGTTGTAAAACCTAAATAAAAACTATATACATTTATACTAAAATTTCTAATGAAAAATTTTCTTGTTTTATTTTTAGTCAATATTACATTTGGGTATGCGCAATATGCAGATCCTAATTTTCCAAAACCTTCTTCTGGTTATGGTTCAGATGGAACACATACAGTAGGCGTTATTTCTTTCGCAAATCCTTATTTTTCAAGTAAAAATATCGAGATTTACCATCCTACTGATATCAATACTCCAGTTCCTACCATATTTTACAGTCATGCATTTGGTGGAAATGTCTCTTCAAATATCAGTGGCGTGTTAAATTTTATAGCAAAAAAAGGATACGCTGTTGTTTATGTGCCTTACCAAACCACTGGAGTGACAAATGACAATCGTTATGAGAATTTATTACACGGTTTCACAAAAGCAGCACGAGATTATTCAACTGTAATAGATACAACAAAAGTTGGTTTTTTAGGTCATTCTTTTGGTGGTGGAGCTTCGTTTACTATAGCCAAACATTGTTTTGATAATTATAATTGGGGAGCATCAGGAAGATTTATTTATGCTTTGGCTCAATGGTATACACTTAACTTATCACCTACAGATTTGAGTTCTTTTCCTTTGGATACCAAACTATTAACAGAAGTTTTTGATGATGACATTACAAATGACCACAGAATGGCAATAGATATTTTTAATAATATCAATATCCCATTGAGTGAAAAAGATTTTATTCTAGTTAAATCTTCAACAGTTAACGGTTATAATTATGTTGCGGATCATAGTGTACCCAATACATCTTCTGCCTTTGATGCTCTGGATTATTATGCCTATTATCGCTTGTTAGATGCTCTTTGTGATTATACTTTTAATGCAAATTTAACTGGAAAAGATGTGGCATTAGGGAATGGAAGTATAAATCAAATTACAATGCCAACTGGTATGTTAAATTTAATAGAGTATGAAAATCCTCCTATTGTTTACCCAGAAAGTAATTATACTTTTCCATGTACTAATAATGTAAATCCAAGAGAATCTTTTTGCGCTTTATTGTCTAATGAAACTTTTGAAATTGAAGACAAATTAACTTTTTTTCCTAATCCTGCTCACAATAACTTATTTATACGAAATAAGAATAAAATTTTATGTAAGATTAGTATTTATGATATATTTGGTAAAATGATATTACAAACAGAATCTGATGAAAAGTTAATTACAATAAAAATTAATTTTTTAGATGAAGGAATTTACTTTGCAAAAGTGAACAACAATGTGAAAAAATTTATAAAATTTTAATCTATTATATTAAAGTATATAAAATTTAGTAAATTGTATAGAAACGAAAAAAAATTATTATGAAAATATAATATCATTATGCATCCGTTTCTGTAGCACTCGAAGAATTAAAGAAAATGGGATTTGATTTTGATTATAACATACATGAGAATGAAATTATAATGGATTCCGATGGGTTTATTATTCATCATATTTATAGATATGAAGGAAATTCAAACCCAGACGATGAAGCTATTGTTTATGGTATTTCTTCATTCGAAGATAAAAAAGGAGTTTTTGTTGCGGGTTATTCGGCTAATACTTCATCTGAAGCGGTCAAAATTTTAGAAAACTTAATAAAACTTTCTTCTTAAAATTTACAACATCGATTTAAACATTAGCATACCTATAATAAATACAAATAGTAAATAAAAGAAAAATAACAATACAAAAAATAACAATGATTTTAGAATCAATTGTTTCATGGTAAGGTTAAATATTCTTTTTAAAGCATAAAAATGGTAACCAAAAATAACAGGATACATTAAGGCTGATAATGTCATGTAGCTTTTAACAAAAAAACCAAGAAGTATTATTAAACTAATAGTTAATATTGATACATGATTATAGGTGTAGCAATAAATAATATTGTGCTCTGCAAAATTGTAATCTTTTCGTTTCCAAAAAACTAACTTAGATAATAATGCAAAAAATGGTATAAATGCTGTAGATATAAAACTGTGATAATCAAAAATTGATGATGTAAAATTTTGCATATCAAAATTTTCAATTTTAGCATCGTTACTTCCGGTAAAATTGATTTCGCCATAAAATCCTTTTTTCATTAAATAAATATTCAATCCTGAAATAGTAATTGAAATTAATAAATAAGTAAACGGATTAATATATTTATGTCGTGCTCCTTTTAAATAACCATTTATTACAGTTTCGGGTGCTTTAAAAAGCATTCTAAATGTTTTCACAAATTTATTGTCGTAACTCAAGAATTTTTCAGCAAATTCAATCAGTAAAGATTTTGTAGTAACGCGCTGGTTTACTACTCTTCCACCACAATGCGGACAAAACTGAAAATCTTCGTTGAATGGAACATCACAATTTTTACAAATCATACTAACCTTTTTCACAAAAATAAACATTTTTATTACTTATCATAATCGTTTTTTTAAGTACATATTGTGAATAACTTTTGTCTTTTTTAAGGTTTTCAAACTTGTAATTTGAAGGAAGTAAAACTATATTTGTGTTTCAATTGAATTTATGGAACAGTTTATAGTATCAGCTCGAAAATATCGTCCTCAAACATTTAAAGATGTTGTGGGACAAAAGGCTATTACGAATACTTTATTAAATGCAATTGAAAACAATCATTTAGCTCAAGCCTTACTTTTTACAGGTCCGCGTGGTGTAGGAAAAACTACTTGTGCCCGAATTTTAGCTCGAAAAATTAACCAAGAAGGTTATGACGATCCCAATGAAGATTTTTCATTTAACGTTTTTGAACTAGATGCTGCTTCTAACAATGGTGTTGATGATATTCGTAATATTATTGACCAAGTTAGAATACCGCCACAAACTGGAAAATATAAAGTTTATATTATTGACGAGGTTCACATGCTGTCGCAAGCCGCTTTTAATGCTTTCTTAAAAACATTAGAAGAACCTCCAAGACATGCTATTTTTATTTTAGCTACAACTGAAAAACATAAAATATTACCCACAATTTTATCGCGTTGTCAAATTTTTGATTTCAAAAGAATTACCGTTCAAGATGCGAAAGAACATTTAGCCGAAATTGCACAAGAACAAGAAATTACTTTTGAAGACGATGCTTTACACATAATTGCTCAAAAAGCAGATGGTGCGATGCGTGATGCGCTTTCAATTTTTGACCGAGTAGTATCTTATTGTGGTAAAAATTTAACACGTCAAGCAGTAACTGAAAATTTAAACGTTTTAGATTTTGAATATTATGTACAAGTAACCGATTTAATTTTGGAAAATAAAATTCCTGAATTATTAGTAATGTACAACGATATTTTAGCTAAAGGATTTGATGGTCATCATTTTATTGCGGGATTAGCTTCTCACTTTAGAGATTTATTAGTTTGCAAAAATCCGGCAACATTAGTTCTTTTAGAAGCTGGTGAACATGCTCAAAATCTTTATAAAGTTCAAGCTCAAAAATCGAGTCAAGAATTTCTTTTAAAAGGAATTGAAATTGCAAACGACTGTGATTTAAAATTTAAAACAAGTCAAAATCAACGACTTTTAGTTGAACTTTGCCTAATGCAATTAGCCTCTATCAATTTTGATGGAGAAAAAAAAAAGCTGAGTCCTTTATAATTCCTGCTACTTATTTTAGAAACAATTCTTATTCGATAGTTGAAGTAAAAACCAAAGAAGATACTTCTACAATTGAAACTCAAGCAAAACCAGAAGTTATTCAAAATAATATTCCGCCAAAAACGGAAGCTGTTACTCCAACTGAAACTGCAAAACCTATTGTACCAAAAATTGAAACACCCGGAACTAAAGTTTCTGCATTTTCATTAGCGAGTATTAAAGCTAAAAAAGAATTTGAAAATCAGCAATTACAACAACAAAAACATCACGAATCTTTACCTTCAGAAAAATTCTCTGAAACTGATATGTTG
>JAIXHM010000034.1 GCA_030145825.1 Flavobacterium sp. | reverse complement strand
ACCAGTAACTCAAATTCCAAATAAAGCCGAAGTTTCGTTAGCAATTGTGTCTACTTATGAAAGCGCATCAAAAGTAATTACTAAAAATTTTAAAGGTCAAGAATTTGGTTCCGGAAGTAAAAAAATAACCGTTCAAAATGTTTCCATTTGGGAAAAAGACAACAAACTAATTATAGCATTAGATATGACAGGAAGCATAAACGGCACTATTTATTTAAATGGTTATCCTAATTACAATGCTATTACTAAAGAAATTTACTTTGACCAATTGGATTATGTTTTAAACACCAAAAGTGTCTTATTAAAATCAGCAAACTGGTTAGCGCAAGGAACAATCTTGAGGAAAATTCAAGAAAACTGCCGTTATTCTATTAAAGAAAACTTAGAAGAAGGTAAAAGTACACTTACTACTTACTTAAACAATTACTCTCCTATGAAAGGAGTTTTTGTTAATGGAACGCTTAGCGATTTAGAGTTTGAAAAAGTCGAATTAACCAACAAAGCAATTATAGCCTTTATCACGACATCAGGAAAAGTTAGCGTTAAAATCGATGGATTAGATTAATTATCTTCCTTCTTTTTAGAATATTTCAGTTTATAAATAGCATAAAAAGCAGCTCCAACTAAAATATATGGAATAACCATTAAATAAACAATACCATCATTAACAGCTTCTGCTTGGGCACCGCTTTCTTCACTTTCTAGTGCAGCTCTACACATAGCGCATTGAGCTTCTACGAAGAAAGGTAAAAGTGAAAAGACAAAAGTGAAAAGTGCTCTTTTTAAAACACCTAACTTTAAACTTTTTACTTTTAACTTTTTACTTTTAACTCTAATTTGCATAATAAGGAGAAATCATGATATAAACTACAACACCTGTAATGGCAACGTAAAGCCAGATTGGGAATGTTATTTTGGCTATTTTTTTATGTTTGTCAAATCGTTGTGCCAATGCTTTTACGTAAGTAATTAAAACTAAAGGTATAATTGCTATTGACAACAAAATATGAGTAAATAAAATAAAGTAATAGATATAACGAAATGACCCTAAAACCTCTTTTTCAGATTCTTCTAAAACTCCATTTAGATTAGCATCTCCAAAATAAGTAGTATCAGAAGTCATATGATATGCTACATACATTACTAAAAACGCTAATGAACAAGCAATAGCCCCTTTCATTAATAATTCATGCAGCTGTTTGTTACCATTTTTAATTGCCATAACCGCAAAAACTAAAACCGCAGCAGTAATTCCATTAATTGTAGCGTAAATTGGAGGTAAAAAACTAAGCGGCTCTACATCAAAGCCCATTTTTCTTAGATTTACACCAAATAAAACCGCTACTGCTACTGGTATAATAACTGATAAAGCAATAATCAATTTATTGTATTTTGTTTCAATAGTATTGTTTTCCATAATTATTCTTGTAATAATTTTTTAATATCTTCAATAATATTTTTTACTCCTACCTGATCAATTCCATCGTAATATAAAATTGGATTTCCGTATTGATCCGTTCTACAACGAATATTTCCTTCTTTGTCTACAAGTGCAAACATGCCAGAATGTTCAAAACCACCCATTGCTTTTTTATTTTCGCCAGCATACATATTGAAACCTTTGTTAGCCAACTCATATATGTAATCTTTATTACCTGTAAGAAAATTCCAATTAGCGTGTTTTACACCTAAAATTTCAGCATGTTCTTTTAATACTTTTGGTGTATCATAATCAGGATTAATGGTTATTGATACAATTCCAAAATCTTTTTCATTTAAAAACTCATCTTGAATTTTCAACATATTTTGATTCATTTTAGGACAAATCGTAGGGCAAGTTGAAAAGAAAAACTCAATTACATGAACTTTACCTAAATAATCTTTATCAGAAATCTTTTTATCATCTTGATTAGTTAGTTCAAAACTTGGTGCTGAGCCAATCTCATACAAATCAGATTTAGAATAATAACGTGCATTTATTTCCTTAACTACCCAGATTCCAAAAATTAAAATAATAAACGCTAAACCTATATATGACTTTTTCATCTTATTTATTTTCTAATTCCTCTGTAATTTTATCTCTAAACTCGTCTTTACGAGAATTCTTTTTTAAAGCAAGTCGATATTCTCGCAAAATAATCTTTACATCATCAGACATTTCATTATGAAGATCAGCCGAAGACATAGTATTATAACTTTCTCTGTACTCTTCTTCCCCTTTTTTATTTTTACCTTTTCTACCGCGATGATTAATATTCTTATCGAGTATTATAACATTTGGTGTTCCCAAATTATGATCTAAAGTAGTTTGTAACTTAAATGAATTATAATATTCTTGAATGTCTTCTTTCGATGCAAAAACAAAATGCCAACCCGAAAGATCATCTGATACTAATTTAAATTTATCTAAAATTTCTTTACAATCCTTTTCAGTTCCAATGGGCGCTATCATTACAAATTGAAAATCTTTGAAACCAAAATATTTATTATAAATTTTTTGATTTAAATTAAAAAGGTTGGTTTTATTCTCAAAAACTTCGGCACCAACAAATCCTAAGATGGTGATTTTATCTTTTAATTGAACAGTCTCTCCGTCAAGAGTTTTCCATGTTGCTGGAATTTCTTTATTACTTTCCGATAAAGTAGGCAAAAACAAAGCGTTGTGTTTTGCAGAAGCAAAAATTAAATACGTAACTATAGGAAATATAAAGAGAATTATTAAGACAATTTTATTCTTATTCATTGAGTAATATTTCTCACAAAAATACAAAAAAAAATCCCGATTAAATCGGGATTTTATATGTTAAATTCTAATTAGAATATCCATTTTAAATGTCCATGTTTGTAAACTTCAAAAACATAGTCTCCTTCTACTAAAAGAATAAATGATAAATAAATAATTAAGAAAACTGCAGTCCAAACCACTGATCTTCTAAACCATTTTTTTTCACCCTCCATGTGCATGAAAGCCCAAGTAATGAAATATGCTTTAACTAAAGTTAAGATTAAGAAAATCCAGTTAAGTGGACTAGTTCCTAAAATACTTGTCATATGCAAACCATCTGGTTTAACAATACCTAATGCTACTTCAACAATTGTAACAAGAGATAAAATTCCAAAAACTAACCAGATTCTTTTTGTATTTGATTCGTGTGCGTGTGCCATAATCGATAAATCTTAATAAATTAAACTAGGTAGAAGAATGTGAATACAAACACCCATACTAAATCGACAAAGTGCCAGTACAATCCAACTTTTTCAACCATTTCATAACTTTTTCTTTTCTCGTAAGTTCCTAATAAAACATTGAAGAAAATAATTACATTAATTACAACTCCAGAGAATACGTGGAAACCGTGGAAACCAGTAATAAAGAAGAAGAAGTTAGCAAATAATTTATGACCGTACTCATTTCGAACTAAATTAGCACCTTCAACAACATATTTTGCATCGCCTAATCTTTTTAAAGATTCCTCACGATTTAAAACTACTTTCTTTTTATCTACAATTTGCTCAGTTCTTATTAATAAATCCGGGTTTGCTTTAAATCCTTCAACAATTTCATTCACTGAGTATGAAGGCAAATTAGGCTCACTCATGAACCAAACACCTTTATCACGGCTTAAATGTTCTCTTTCTTCTGGTAATACCTTTGCAAATTCAGCTAAAGAAACTCTCTCACCTTCTTTAGTTACAAATTGTAAAATTGATCCTCCTTTAGTTTCAATTGCACCAAACTCTCCATTGATGAAATTTTTCCACTCCCAAGCTTGAGAACCTAAGAATATTAAACCTCCAACGATAGTTAATGCCATATAAATTGCAACTTTTGTCTTCTTTAAATGATGTCCAGCATCTACAGCAAGAACCATAGTTACTGAAGAAAAGATAAGTATAAAAGTCATCAACGCCACATAATACATAGGTGCATCTACACCGTGTAAAAATGGAAAGTGCGTAAACACTTCGTCTGCAATAGGCCAAGTTTCAATAAATTTAAATCTTGAAAAACCATAAGCTGCTAGAAATCCTGAAAATGTTAATGCATCTGATAAGATGAAATACCACATCATCATTTTTCCATAGGTTGCTCCTAATGGTCCTGGACCGCCATCTAATATTGCGTGTTCATCATGAGTAGTAACTGTCGCTCCCATAAAATTTTTAAGTTGTTAAAAAGTTCCCAAATTTATTATTTTTTTTCTATTTGAAAAAATAGAAAAATAAAAACAAATATAACCAAATAAAATCCATAAAGTGCCAATACATCGCACTTAGTTCAATACCAAGGGTTTGAGTTGGTGTATATTTTTGTTTAAAATGATTATAAATTACAAAAAAAAGCGAGAAAAAACCGCCAACAAGGTGAGCAATGTGAACAATAACAAACGCATATAAAAACGAAATTGTTACCGATCCTGTTGGCCCAGTTGGCACTAATCCTTCTGTAAATAAAATACTGAATCCTTTAAATTGAAAAATTACAAACAAGATTCCCAAGCCTAATGTCGCTAATAAAAAAATCATTCCTTTAGGATTATCGCCTTTTTTTACCATTTTTTTAGCCATCCAAAAAGTTACACTACTTACTAATAGCAAAATGGTGCTATACAAAAAAGTATCGGGCATTTCAAAATTTTGCAACCAATCTTTTCTCGATTTACTAACCACAAATCCGCTTGTTAATCCTGCAAAAATCATGACAATACTTATCATGGCAAAAATCAACAACATTTTATAGGTTTTACCTTTTTGAAGGTATAGTTCTTGTTCTTGAGTTGTTTTAATATTTTCCATTTTTATCTTAAAAACTTATCTACAATATAAACAATTTGCAATAGCGTAATATAAGAAACACTTACAATCATTAATTTTCTAGCCGCCATTTTATCCATTTCTCTATACAATTTTAAAGCATAATAAAGCATCCAAAATCCTAAAAGCACTACAATTACTGCCGAAATTTTAGTTAAAAACAACTTACCTGTAAAACCGAAAGCTGGAATTATTGAGGCTAAAATTGTCCAAATAGTATAGAATATAATTTGAAACGCTGTTTTCTTATCTTTTTTACCTGTAGGCAACATAAAAAAACCAGCCTTTTCATAGTCTTCATACAAAAACCAACCGATAGCCCAAAAATGTGGAAATTGCCAAAAAAACTGAACTATAAAAAGTGTTCCAGCCTCTATTCCAAAATGACCTGTTGCAGCAACCCAACCTAACATGAAAGGTATTGCTCCTGGGAAAGCCCCAACAAAAACAGACAAAGGTGTTTTAGTCTTTAAAGGTGTATATAAAAATACATACATAAAAATAGAAATAGCTCCAAACATTGCTGTTTTTGGATTTACTGCAAATAAAATTGACAATCCCAATACAGTTAAAACTATTCCTAAAATTAAAGCATTTTGTGTTGAAATTAAACCTGCAGGTAATGGTCTATTTTTAGTACGATCCATTAAAGCATCTAAATCTTTTTCAATAATTTGATTGAAAACATTTGAAGCTCCCACCATACAGTAACCTCCAATTATAAGTAAAAACAAAGTTACCCAAGAGTTCTCATTCCAATGTTCAACTCCAAGAACATAACCTGCCAAAGTAGATACCACTACACTAATAGACAATCTTGCCTTAGTGATCGCAACAAATTTTGAAAAAAGAGTTGGTTGAGATATGGCGTTATTATTAGAACTCAAAACAGTAATAAACCTTATTTTTTTATTGAGCGCAAAGATACTAAATTAGTGATTAGTAATTAGTGATTCGTGATTAGTTTTTTTAAGCATCTGGTAGAATTTCTTAAAAATAAAAAAATCCTAAATAAACTTTAGGATTTTTAATACTATTAGTAATCGAAATACCAGTTAAACAAATCACTTCTAATTCCAATTGAAATCCAAGTAGTGTTTGACTTAACAGTTGTTGCTGTTTCAGCTGTTGGGTCAAAATTGCGATACAAGAAACTTCCGAATACTTTTAAATTAGATGAAGGATTTACTAAATAACCCAATTGTAATTCGGTAATAAAAATATTTGTTTTATTTCCTTGAGCAATTGTAACTCCTGTATCTCTAGGACGATTATCATTATAACTTAAGAATATATTTCCTCCATAATTATAATTATCCGTTCCATCGTTAAAATCAAATCCTTTTTGACCATAAGTAACTTTCATTTCTCCGTAATATCTTCCTTTATAATATCTAGCTATTCCAACAAGTTCTCTAAAATTTCCTCCCCATTGATGCCCCATGCTTAAATTATTATGAGCATAATTTGTTAACGGATTACTATGTGAATAAACATATGGTCTTACATGATTGTACTCTAATTGCAGAGTTAAATTTTTAACTTTAAAAGCATCGTAATATTTAGCTCCTAGTTGGTATCCAAACTTGTTTTTCCAACTCTTATCACCTGCTTTTACATCACCAATTGAAAACTCATCTAACAAAAATTGTCCATATAAATTAACCTTATTATTCCACTTGTATTTTGCAGTGGCACCTAAAACTGCATTTCCTGCTTTAGAAGAAGAAGAAAATTCTACAGCTCTATAAAAAATAATTGGGTTAATAAAATTTGCATCAAAGCCTCTGTCATTTGTGTTAGTCCAAACAACATTTTCAAATAAACCGATATTTAATTTTTTAGACACATTATAACTTAAATAATGACTTGCCATATATTTTGTAGCATAAGTTCCATCTACGGTTACTTCCGGACGAACATCTTTTAACCACATATATGTATTGGTATATTTAATTTTCCAAAAAGTAGTGTTAATTTTAAAATATGGATAAGGGCTCACACCATCGCCCTGTAATAAAGAACGATAACCATCTCCAATAAAGTTTCTACCATAACCAAGCTGCAAATCAAAAATTTCACTAGGCTTAAATTTAATATTAGCATCTGCCATTGGAAAATCATAAGCGTCATCTTTAAAACTTTTAGCAATACCAATACCAGGAATAATCGCAGGGTTTCCACCTGATGGCTTTATACTCTCTGAATATGCATTATAATAATCTGCAAATCGACCTTGACTTTCATAAATAGATGCAGAAAAAGTTATTTGATTCCCTAAACCACCCTGAACATTTAAACCTCTAGTATTAACAAAAGTGTTTGACGCTTCACTTTTTGTATCTTTTCCTATTCTAAAATCAACGATTGGATTTAAAGTAAACCAATAATTTTCTCCCTGAATAGCAATTAAATTCTCATTCCAAAATTTTCTTCCTAACCAACTTTCTTGTGTTTTAGCTAAAGACTGATAAACCGCTTCAAAATCATAATATTTAGCAACTTCAGCATAAGAATAAGGTTTTGTTGCTGTATGGTTATTACTACCTACTTGATTTACCAAAGCATCAAAAACAGCATAATTTTGATGTGTAAAAGCTAAATTTAAAGAACTTTTAAACTGTGGGTTGTCGAATTTTTTATAATTCTTAGCAACATCTTCAAACTCTGTTAATTCTTTAGAATTATCTATTAACTCTTTATTAGTTCTATCCTGACCTTTAGTAAAATCTGTTTCTGCTTTATACTTTTTGGGCTCTTGTAAAGGTATATCTATTTTTAAATTAAACTTTGCATAGGTTTTTCTACCAGAAAATGTAGCGGGTTTTACCTTCGGTAAAGCTGCAAATATTCTTTCTGTTTCCTTTTTTAAATCTCCAGATGGTGCATCAATATATAAGGGTCTAAAATTACCCGTAGTATCAACTTCAAATACTGCATTGATAGTTCCATTTATTTTATTATCAGCTTCAGATACTTTGAAATTTTGAAAGACAAATTGCTGTATTGTATTATTAAAACACTCTTGTTCTTGTTCTCTAGCAACATTCTCACATTCAGAAAAAATCGGAAAATGTTGATTTTTATCTTGAGCAAATGCTACATTTGAAATGATAAATAAACCAAAAATTACTAAAAAATTTTTCATACTAATAGTCCGATTCTGAAACTTCTCCATTTGCGATTGCTTTTGCCGATGAAGTTCCAATTCTTTTTACACCTAATTTAATCATTTCTACAGCTTCTTCATAAGTTCTTACTCCTCCAGCTGCTTTTACTGGAAGTGGACAAGAATTTTCGATCATTAATTTTATTGTTGGCACAGTTGCGCCGTTTGGCATTCCTGGTTCGGTTTTATAAAATCCTGTAGACGACTTTACAAAAACATTTTCGTACACATTCTCTTTGAAATTTGCGAGCACCACATTTTTAATTAATGCCGATAAACGCACTATTTCTTCATTTGTTAAAGCCGCTACTTCTATTATCCATTTTACAATTTTACCATGAGACAAACCTAGTTTAGTACATTGTAAAACTTGATTTTTAACATAATCAATTTCTCCACGTTTGAACGCTTCATAATCTACTACAAAATCTAAATCATCAACATTATCTTGAATCGCTCTGTTGGCCTCAGAAATTTTTTCTTCTACTGAAGATTCACCTTTAGGAAAATCAATTACAGTTCCAACCGTTACTTTAGAATTAGCATTTTGAATCATTTCTTTAGCTAATTTTACAAACTCAGGACGAATCATAATTAACTTAAAATCATTCTCAATCGCTTCTTGAATTGCAGCTGTAACAACTTCTTTATTTTCATTTTCAGACAAACCTGCTTGTGCTGCCGTTTTTAAATATGTTGAATCTAAATATTGCTTGATATTCATTTCTATTTTTATTAGATGGTAAAAATAAAAAAATCCCAACGAATTGGGATTTTTTTGCGTTATTAATTTATTTGTTTTAATTCAATCTAAATGAAACTGGAAGTGTATATTTTACTTTTACAGCTTTTTGTCCTTGCTTCGCTGGAATTAATTTTGGTAATTTTTTTATTGCTTTAATAGCCGCTAATTGCATTTCAGGTGTAGCTCTTTTATTGTCTAAAGCTTTTACGTTAGTAATTTCACCTTTTTCGTCTATAATAAATTCTACTAAAGCAGTACCTTGTTTTCCATTTTCTAGATCATCACCTGGATATACAACATTTTTTATTACTCTTTTAGACAATTGTATTTCAAAACATTCTTTTTGTTCTGCTCTAGACAATCCTTTACATTCAGGAAACATTGGCAACTGCTCTACTGAAAAAACTGTTTCAAATGGTCTACTTAAAGGAACTTCAGTAATAGTAGTATTATTAGTTTCTGTAGGAGTATCATTGTTATTAGTTGTATCTGTAAAATTATCTTGAGTTGAAGTATTATTACTATTTGTTATTACATTATTATCTTTTACTTCAAAATCGTTAACTACATCTGGCAATGTTTTTGCCGGAAGAGGATTTTTAATTATAGGTTCGCTAGCTTGTGGCAAGCGCTCAATAATTCTATACACTTTATCTTCTGGTTCATCATCGATACCAATTGTCCGAATTACTGCTGCTACTTCATGTTTAATTGTTTTAAACTGAAATTCTAAAATAAAAAGAATTACCAACATAGAACCAATTAATCCTAATTGAAAATAGATAAAACTATTTTTACTTCTAGACTTTAAATTTGCATTTGTTTTCATAATGTATAGTATTTAATTGTTAACAACTCTTTAACAGTTAACATTATACAATATGCATGCCAAAAAAAATCCCTCCGAATTTGGAGGGATTTTATATAATTAAATTATTGTAATTTAAATGTAATTGGTAAACCATATTTAACTTTTACTGGTTTCCCTCTTTGTTTACCTGGAGTAAATTTAGGAAGCTTTTCGATAATTCTTTTTGCTTCTTTCTCAAGATCTGCTCCTCCTTTAGGACCTCTCATTTGGATATCAGTAACATTTCCTTGTTTATCAATAACAAACTGAACTGCTACACGTCCTTGAATTCCTTCCTCAGCAGCGCTTTCTGGGTAAGTAAAATATTTTTTAATGTGCTTGTTCATTTGCTCATTAAAACATTCCATTCTTTTTGCTTTTGGTACATTTTCACAACCAGGGAACAATGGAATATCTTCAATAACTGCAAAAGGAACTTCAGCATCTAAATCTTCTAGAGCATCTCCTCCAGTACTTCCTACATCTGATGCTTTAACAACCACAACTGGTTTGTTTTCTTGCACTTCAGTAGTTTCGATTTTTTTCTCTTCAATTTTAATTTCATCCTTAACCACTTCGATAACTTCTGGAGCTGGCGGTGGTGGCGGTGGTAATTGTTGAACAGGAGGTAATGTTATAATTGCTTCTTCGTCATCTACAACTAAATTGTCTGTTACAAATCCTTCTTCTTTTTCTTGAATAGGATCCATTGACTTTAATTCAATACCCAAATAAGACAATAACAAGATCGCCATTAATCCTACTTGAAAATACAGCAAGCTATTTCTTTTCGGGTCAACATTAGGATTTTTCTTTAATTCCATATTCTAAATTTTGAGGTGCTAATATAGTTAATAATAGATTTGTTTAAAAATTTTAGGTTATTTTTTTTATAAAAAGTAAAAGTAAACCTAGTAAAGCTCCAAATGTATTTGCTAAAACATCGAAAAAATCTGCCGATCGCGTTTCTGTAAACACACCCTGAAATATCTCAATAATTATGCCATAAAGAATTGCAAATACAAATACTTTAAAAAAAGTTTTAGAATTCTTTGTAAAAGCATTTCCCCACAAAAAAACAAAAACAAAATAAAACATTGCATGCGTTATTTTGTCTTTATTTTGGATTGAAACCGAAGGTAAATCATTTACGCTAACCAAACAAAGAACAGTAATGAATAATGTCCAAATAATAGCCAGCCAAAAAAAATTACGCTCCGATAAGTGCTTTATAATCTTCACTCGAAAGTAAATCTTCTACTTCTGCAGGGTTATCTATTTTGATTTTAATCATCCAACCATCTCCATAAGGATCTGAGTTCACTTTTTCAGGTTCTGTTTCTAAATTTTCGTTGAATTCGATAATTTCACCTGTTAATGGTAAGAATAAATCAGAAACTGTTTTTACTGCCTCTACAGTACCAAAAACCTCATCTTTATTTAAAGTTTGATCTAGTGTTTCTACTTCTACATATACGATATCACCCAATTCTTTTTGAGCAAATTCAGTAATTCCTACAGTTGCAACATCTCCATCAATAGAAACCCATTCGTGTTCTTTAGTGTACTTTAAGTTTGAAGGTATATTCATTTTGTATTGTTTATTATTTCCGACAAATGTAATTTAAAAAAAATAATTTTTAAAGCGTCTTTTGTTAATTTCCGAAATTATATCGCAATGTGAATCCGCCTCGAATATTTGTTATTGGGAACGAAGTTGAAATTACTGCTTTTGAGAACTGATGATCGTAAAATAATATAGCCGTTAAGTTTTTACTAAACGAGTAATCTGCTGTGAACTTGATTGACCATAAATTTTGCCCACCTGCTAATTCACTATTATCATAATCTAAATAACGAACTATAGTTGTATTTTTTCTTAAAGTAAAATCGGCTTTTAAGTTGATATCGCTTTTAATTACGCCCATTGGGTTATCAGCTAAAGTTGAGTTTATCGTTACATCTTTAATTCTATAGCCCAATCCTAATGTATATTCGTTTCCACTAACTTCAGTTAATAAGTTATTATCGAAACTCATATTTAAAGTTCTATCTTTTTTCATTTCAGCCAAAACACGAATCGAGTTCTTCATTTCAAAATCAACACGCATCAACGGATTAAACTGCTCGGTTAAATTCACATTTGAAACTAATGTTTTAGAATAGAAATTACCATTAGCATCTAGCGGTGTATTGTTTAAGTTTGAAGTAAATGCATTAACATTATAACTCGCTCTATAACCATGTTGTAATGAGAACCTTTTAAAAGTATCTTTAAAGAACTTATAACGCATTAAACCTGTATATTTAATATTCCAGTTTGGTAACGGAACATTTTTAAAGATCCCTGTTGATGTTTTAGCGGCATCGGTTCCAGTGTAAGCTGCTAAAAATGCAGGTAACAATACTTGTTGACTATTTCTACCGAAACCAACTGGATAACCATTTACATCGACAGGGTAATTATTATTTCCGTAATATTTTTCAGCCAATCTATTTGCAACTATCAATCGATTATCTCTAAAATCTTGGAAAGCTTCAGAGAAATTAGCATCACTTTGTTTGAATGAAGTTTTAATTAAAATGGTTGAAATATTAAAATTACCAGTATTATATGGCGAACGAGAATTATATTGCCCATTTACCACATCAAACTGTTCTGAGTAATTTTCCATATACATTCTTTCACCTGTTAAATCAATCTTTAAATCAGGAAACACTTCTAACTGCGCCGTAAAATTCAATTGTTTATTTTTTACCTGAGTAAAGTTTTGATTGAATTCTGGATATTCTGTTAACCAACCTCTTTTTGCCGCTTCATAACGAACATCAGATTGACTACCCATTACGAAACCTAGAGTTGGCCTAGAGGTTCCAAAGAAACCTAAACCTGGTAAATAACCTGGCAATACAGTACCGTTTGTTTCTTTGTAAGTACCTTGTATATTTTTAACACTCATTAAAACTCCTTTTAGACCTTTAACAAATAAATTATCTTCTTTTTGAGTGTTATTTTTATTTGTGGCAGTTACTTTTTGTCCTGGTTTTGGAGTTGCATTTTTATTATTTGTAGGTGCGTTATTTTTCTTTTTATCTTTTAATAAACCAATATATCTATAAAATATATCCATATTTAAGTTCCCGTTCAAAGTATGAGAGCTTGCATTTTGAATGGTATTTCCAAGATTCCAAGTAGTACCGCTTTCGTCAACAAAATTTGCAAAAGCATCTGTTGCTCTTTGCCAATTATAATCTCCTGTATAAGTATAATTTGATTTTAAAAATGATAAAAATGGTAATTTATTTAATGGCAATTCATAATTAACCACAATTTGTTGATTGTGCTGATTAGACTGACCAATATCCCAATAACCATCCCAAATATCTAAATTGTCATCTACAATACCATTAGCGTCAAAATAATTACGCACAATATTATTTGTAGCAGCAGTATAATTTACTTTAAGTGATTTTGTAATGTTATAATTAAATCCATAGTTATAATTAAAGAAATAATTTCTTCTATATAATGGATCTAAACCTAAGCCTTGTACATCTACTAGGCGAAATTCTTGTCTGTTATACTGTCTAATAATATTAGAACTAAACGAAATATTATTAGGTAAAAAGTTGAAATTAAAATCCTTCAAAATTTGATAATAACGACTTTTTGATAATTTTTTTGATTTTTTCAGCGGTTCTATACTTAGTGGTTTAAAACTATAAGCATAATCAACCGCGGTTCTATTTTGTTGATCTAGCAAACTTTCAATTTCATAATCATGATGTTGCATTTCATTGAATGAATATGATAATGTTAAATTCTCTACATCATAAAAATGTTGTTTTTGCTCTGGAGCTCTTTCTTTTTTAACACCAATAAAATTAATACTTGTTCTTTTTGTGTAGTCAATCGCTCTATTTTCGATATTAGCTTTAGTAGCAGCATCTGTTGTATTATCTAATAACTGTTGCAACTCAATATCTTGATAAAACGGATCATATTTAGGAGTTATAGTTTCTTCTCCAACCGCATAGTTGAATGGTAAATTAATTCCCCATTTTTTTGGCAATAATTGTCCTAAATTAAAATTGGTCACCAAATCATATTGAAACATATCTTCTCTACTTCTCTCATTTGGACCTTGTTCTAGGCCTCCAAAACCAATAGTACTTATCCTTGTTGTTGCAGAAATATTAGCAAAATCGGCAATATTTGTATCTAAACTAGCAACCGCAGCATAACCGCCTTTATTGTCCATATCAGACAAACGAAGTTCATTAAACCAAACTTCACCACGAATTACTTTTCCTGTAGTATTGTTTTTTAATCCGAGCATAATAGTTCTTACTAAACCAAAATTAGGATTACCTTTAATACCTATATTCATTCTGCTATTAGAAGAACCTAAATCTTGCTCATTTAAAAATCGAATTCCGTTTACATCTAGAGCAACAGAATTAGGATCACCAATAATTTTTGATTTTAATTCAGTTAATAATTTTAGTGGTAATTCAATTTCATTCTCAACCGGCCAAACTTCCTCAGGAGTTCTAGATGAAGGACTAGAAACTTTTAAAGGCATCTCTACCTGATAAAAGTTTTCTGTAAAATCGTTACCAAAACGAATGAACGCTACCATTTCGTCATCAAGCAAAGGTTGATTTTCAGGTGTTGGAAGCGCCTCCGCATGCAAAAACATTCTCAGTTTTTTAAACTGACGCATATCTACATTTACATTCTTAAAAACTCCTCTTGCATCATTCGTTTCTAAACCATTATTATAATTCCCATTTGTTAAATCGCCATCATAAACTCTTAAAGACAAAGATTGTTCATTTTGGTTGATTACAGTATTGTTATTATACAATTGTTCTCTTGTAACTCCCGGAGGTGTAACATAAGGAATTGGGCTTCTATCTGAATTTTCTTGAACATTTAAGGATACAACATCAAAACCAGTTCCATCATTTGTTGGATCAGCATCATTTGCATCTAAAGTATTTACATAACGTCTCCATTCACCACGAACTAGATCTAAAGAACCAAAACGCAATGTAATTTCGTCTTTAAAGCCAGCCATGTACATTCTTATAAATCGAATAGAACGTAAATCTTCAATTGGTCCAACTTTTTGCGCATTTAAAACATCTTGAATTGGAATTTTATATAAAACCCATTGAGCTGATCCTGTTGTACCATTTGGCAAACTTGCAGGTCGCTCTCTGGTATCCACAACATAGTTTTGACCAATTTGTGGATTTGGCACCAAAGGAACTTCATAGATATAATATGAATTGATAGTATTCATAGTGTTATCTCTGTTAATGTCTTCAACATCAGGATAAGTGGTATTTCCTCTATTTGTATCGGTTACATTTACTGGAGAGTTTCCTTCATAGCCATTATAATTTTTATAGCGTTCAATAACACCACCTGTAGCACTTAAATAAAACTGATAATTATCGGCTGCTGGATCTGAATAAGTAGCATAATCTGTATATTTTAAAGCTTCTTCAGCATCTAATAATCCATCAAAACCAGCATCTTGTACATTTCTATTATTCTCATTTGTATCGAATGCATAGATTAATGATTGAGAAGAAGGAATTTGCCCCCATTCAGTTTGAATAGTTGGAGTTGAAGAACCTGCTTCTGGCAAACCATTTTCATATAATTTTCTTCCGTCTTTTAATATATCTTCAGAGATTTCTCCTAAGTTAAACACTAACTTTCCTGTATTTGTTGGATCAACATAATCATCAGGATTGCCATTATTGTAATAAGGATTCATCATCCAGAATTGTATATACTCTACGTTTGCTTGTTCAAAATTTGTAGAAGTAATAGAACGCATTATTCCTCCCCAGTTATCAACAGCCTGAGTATCATTAAAAACTCCACCATTTGAAGCAATAACATTGTTAAAATTGTAAGGTCCTCTTTCTTTTGGGTAATACGTTAAATCTAATGTATTTACTACAGTTGCTTGTCCTTGAGCAATATCAGTGTCGGGATAAAGTTCACTGTAATAAATTCTTCTAACTCTATTTAAAGATAAATCGTCATTTGAAATACCTCCAGGTGTTTGGGAATAAAAAACTGGGTCTATGGTATACCAAGACAATTTTGCTCTTTTATAACCAATACTTAAGTCATCGGAAGAAGGTTCGTCATTTGTAGGAGTATTATCATAATTATCTTCCAAAGGCACACTTGACAATGTCCACGCGGTAGGTGTTCTTAAATCTATTGTTGATTGCGACCCTTCAAAATCATCTACATAAGTAGTTGCTTCACCATTAAATTGATCTGCTTTTGAGGCATTAGGTAGTAAGTAAGCAATTTCACCTCTAAATGAAAGATTAGACGGAACATCAGTATCTATATTTGGCAATTTATTAACCATTCTTGTTAAGAATGGAATTTCAGTAGAAAAATTAGTATTCACACCAAAAATAGTATTGTTTACGGATTCTTGCCCGTAGTTGGATTTATTTGTAAAAGGTCGTTCAGTTAATCTTAATAAAGTAGCACCAACCAAGAAATTTTTGTTAAACTTATGCTCTACATTTACTCCCCAAAAACGTCTTGTTTGTTGCCCAAAAACAGAATTATTTTCAAGAGAAATTTCAATTGGTGTATTTGAAGCTTGTAAAGATGGATCAAGAATTTGTACCGTTCCCATTTGGTAATTTACTGTATAATCTACACCTTCAATTAAAACTCTACCACCTGCAGTTACTACAACTGAGCCTTGAGGTACATTAAAAGCCCCTATTGAAATTCCATTACCTCCTGTTGATTTAAAACGACCTCTTAACTTAAATTTATTTTTCTCACTTTCTTGTAAAGAAGCCGCTTGCGTTTTTGTATATAATGTTCTGAAAACATATTTTGCTTGATTTTCATTATAAGCACCAATATTAGATGGGTTGTTATAATCCTCTGTTGGAGCTCCAGTACTTAATTTATCAAATAATAATTTACCAAATGGTTCTTTTGTAGTAAAAATAATCCTACCATATTGAGGATCAATAGTAATACCTGGAACATAATCAAAAAAACCATCTCCATACCTATTATTCTCTGGGTCATTTGTATTATTTAATTGATCTACATTAAACACTTTTAGCAAAGGAACGTTATCTACATCTGCTGGCAAATTTGGTGCTGAAGCAGATGCTTTAGTAATATAGTTTAATGGTGAAGGGTCAACATATAAAATGTTTAATCTAAAATCGTCTTGTTGTAATTGATAGGCTCCCGGAACTTGATAAATGTTTTTCATCATTAAGTTCCAAACTGGCATTGTGTAATCTATTCCTCCAACAGTATTCTTAACGATTGTTAAGTTACTTTTTAGCATTTTTAAAATTAAAGCTTGTGTTGTTGGTACTGCTACACCAGTAGAACTATTTACGTTAGTTGCATCAATACCATCTGTTCCAAATTCTCCAACCTGATACACTTCATCTCCAATTGTATATTGAAATGCAACCGCTAAAACTTCATCATTTTGAAGCTTTTGATTTAATGAAATATAACCTAACTGTGGGTGGTATGAATATTCTGATGCAGATAATTTTCTTGCATTTTCTAATTTAGCATAATCGGTTCCTTCTTCCATTCCTGAAATATTGAAACCATTATTTGCTGTTGCAACCTCTCGAATATTATTATTTAAAAAATTACTCCCAATATTATTTGGATTAAACTGATTATTCTTATTATCTGTGGGAGTGCCTATTTGTGTTGAACCAAAAAATCCCGGCTGAGCACCCAAATCCATAGCTACAATTTCTTGTGAGTCTAAATTATTGAGTGGTCCTTCACCTAAATCCTGAAGCGCAACAATGTTCCTAATATTATTTTCGGTTGTATTTATTCGATTTTGCTTATTCGTTACCCAAACTTCTAAACGCGTAATTTGAACACGACTATTCACATAAGGATAATTTTCTAATGCTTTATCATATTTATCTCTAAAATATTGTGATAAGAAAAAGTGACGATCAGCATCATAATCTAAAGCGAATAATTCGAAGTCTTGTAAAGTTCCACCACCTTGAGAAGTTACGGTTTTCGTTTGAGATTTTTGCTCAGAGAAAACTCCTGTAACAGTAGTTTTACCAAATTGTAATTGCGCTTTTACACCAAATAAACTTTGTGCTCCACGAATTAATGAATTGGATAAAGGAAAACTTACGTTACCTACTTCCAATTTTTGTAAAATATCGTCTTCATTAGAAAAATATTCTAACTTAATCATATTTTGGAAGGCAAAAGTAGACTGCGTATCGTAATTGATGTTTACACCAAGTCGAGTCCCTACTTTTCCTTGCAAGCCCATACTTATTCGCTGGTCAAAATCGAAAGTTGTCGTTTTTCTATTTCGAGGTGAAAATGAAGGATTATCTTGCTTGGTAAATCTTACTCCTAAATCAATTTCAACTGAACCTGTAGGCTTAACATCAATTGTATTGCCACCAAAAATTGTTTCAAAAAACTTAGAATTTACATAATACCTTGGTAACAAATCTTTTTTAGCTTCTTCGGAACCATCTTTTTTCCCATCTATTGCTGCCGATTTCTCTTGATAATATTTACGCATTTCTTCACGCAACACTAACTCTTGATATTGCGCTGGAGTTAAAACAATGGGATAATTAATATTAAAATCATCAACCGTATTACTGTAAATATACATATCGGTTACAGGATCATAAGTATAAGCCTCAACTATACTCGAAGGGTTTGGAACGTCCAATTTTCCAAGATCGACTCCAGTTTTAATACTATCTTGTTCTTCTTCCACTTGAGCGAAAGTCAAAACAGGAAAGAGTAAAAGTAATTTTAATATATTTTTAAATTTCACAAAGAATTTATTGTTAATTTGTTCCAAATTATAAACTTTTTAATGCTTGCTTAATTAATTGTTCTACAGAGGCATTTGGGACATCTCTTATGATTTTTTCGATAACTTTTTCAGCAGATTTTCGGGCAAAACCTAAAACCTCTAATGCAGATAACGCTTCATCTTTGTTTGTATTGTTTGAAACCATAGAAACGTCATCTAAATCATAAATTTTTAACACTTTATCCTTCAAATCAAGTATTACTCTTTGCGCTGTTTTGGCTCCAATTCCTTTTACTCCTTGAATTGTTGCTACATCATTTGAAGCTATTGCTTGAATAATATGAGACGGTGCCAATGAAGAAAGCATAGTCCTAGCTGTACTTGCTCCTACACCCGAAACTGAAAGCAATAATTTAAATAGTTCTCTTTCTTGTTTTTCAACAAAACCATATAAACTATGTGCATCTTCTTTTATTTGAAGGTAAGTATATAATTTAATACTCTCACTATCTGGTAATAATGAAAATGTATGTAACGAAATATTAATATGATAGCCAACACCTCCACAATCTATAACTACATCTGTTGGTGTTTTTTCTACTAATCTTCCTTGAATATGTGCAATCATATTTTCTTAATATTGCGTTAAAAATAGCAAAAATTATTTTACTGTTTATTTCTCTTTCTTTCTTTTTCTTGAGCATCAACAACAGCAACTGCTGCCATATTTACCATTTCTTCAACACTTGCTCCTAATTGAAAAATATGAACAGGCTTATCAAGCCCCATCATAATTGGGCCAATAGAATCCGATTTATTTAATTCTTTCAGCATTTTGTAGGTAATGTTTGCTGAATCTAAATTTGGAAAAACTAATGTGTTTACCTTTTTATTAACTAATTTAGAAAAAGGAAATTTACTTTTTAACATATCAGGATTTAGTGCAAAATCTGTTTGAACTTCTCCATCAACAATTAAATCAGGATAGTACTTATGTAAATATGCAACTGCTTCTCTAATTTTTTTAGGATTTTCATTTGAAGATGAACCAAAGTTTGAAAAAGAAACCATTGCAATTACAGGTTCCATACCAAACATTCTTACTGTTTTTGCTGTCATTAAAGCAATTTTTGCTAAATCTTCAGCTGAAGGATTTGGGTTAATTGCAGTATCTGATAAGAATAATGGTCCTCTACTGGTCATCATTAAGTTAGTTGTAGCAATTCTACTAACTCCATGTTGTTTGTCAATTAATTCCATTACTGGTTTCACAACTGAAGGATAGCTTCTCGAATAACCCGTAACCATAGCATCTGCTTCACCTTCGTTTACCATCATTAAAGCAAAATAATTACGTTCACGCATCCATTTTTCTGCATCTAATTCGGTTACTCCTCTTCTTTGTCTAAGTTGCCATAAAGAATTTGCATAGCGTTTTCTTGTAGCAACTTCTTCTTTTGTTTTTGGGTCTATAATGTCAACTTTAGCATCAAAACCAATTTCTTCTTTTAGTTCTTGAATGATTTCTTTGTCACCTAGTAAAATTGGAGTTCCAATTCCTTCCTCATAAACAATTTGTGCTGCTTTTAAAACGTCTAAATGATCTGCTTCAGCAAAAACAATACGTTTAGGTTCTGTTTTGGCACGATTCATTAATAATCGAATCAATTTATTATCTGAACCAAGACGTTCTAATAAATCTAATTCATATTTTTCCCAATCGGTTATTTCAATTTGAGCCACACCTGAATCGATAGCAGCTTTAGCTACAGCAGGCGCTACTACTCCAATTAATCTTGGATCAAAAGGTTTTGGAATTATATATTCTCGACCAAAATTTAATTTAGTTTCTCCGTAAGCAATATTAACTTGTTCAGGAACTGGCAATTTAGCTAAACTTGCTAAGGCATGAACCGCAGCCATTTTCATTTCTTCATTAATCTTAGTTGCTCTAACATCAAGAGCGCCTCTAAAAATATATGGAAATCCTAAAACATTATTAACTTGATTTGGATAATCAGAACGACCAGTAGCCATAATAATATCTTCTCTAGTATTTATAGCTAATTGATAATCAATTTCAGGAACAGGATTTGCCATTGCAAAAACAATTGGATTTTCATTCATTGTCAATAACATTTCAGGCTTTAAAATATTACCTACTGATAATCCTAAAAACACATCGGCTCCTTTTAGAACTTCTTGCATTGATTGTACTTCACAATCTTTTGCAAAAATTACTTGAGCTCCTGCTAAATCGGTTCTTGAAGTAACCAACATTCCGTCTTTATCAAACATAAAAACGTTTTCAACTTTTACACCTAATAAAACATATAATTTAGCACAAGCTAATGCTGCAGATCCTGCTCCAGAAACTACAATTTTAACTTCACTAATTTTTTTATTTGCCAACTCTAATGCATTTAACAAGGCAGCTGCAGAAATAATTGCTGTTCCGTGTTGATCGTCATGCATTACTGGAATATTAAGCTCTTCTACTAATCGTCTTTCTATTTCAAAAGATTCTGGAGCTTTAATATCTTCTAGGTTAATTCCACCAAAAGTTGGTGCGATATTTTTTACAGTAGCTATAAATTCTTCAATGTCTTTTGTTCCAACTTCAATATCAAATACATCGATATCAGCAAAAATTTTAAACAAAAGCCCTTTTCCTTCCATTACAGGTTTAGAAGCTTCCGCACCAATATCACCTAATCCTAAAACTGCAGTTCCGTTTGAAATAACAGCTACTAAATTTCCTTTAGCAGTATATTTGTAAACGTTATTTACATCTTTTGCAATCTCTAAACAAGGTTCTGCTACTCCAGGAGAATAAGCTAACGACAAATCTCTTTGTGTGGCATACTTTTTTGTTGGTACTACCTGAATTTTTCCAGGAGTTGGCTTTGCGTGGTATAATAATGCTTCTCTGCGTTTTGTGTCTTTATGCATGAATTCTTTTATTAGAACTTACAAAGTTAAAATAACACCCGAAACAAAAAAATTTTAGGCCTACTCTTTTAAAAATAAAATGTTGCGTTTTAGTCCTTCGAATTTTGTTCGTTTCACTGCAGACTTTTGAAAAATTTTTTGAAAAACATCATGAGTTATTTCCTCCCAATCTTTTTTATTAAAAACTAATAGTTCAGGATTCGGTATAAAAGAAGGTTCAGAATTTGGTTTAGAAAATCTATTCCAAGGACAAACATCCTGACAAACATC
>JAIXHM010000033.1 GCA_030145825.1 Flavobacterium sp. | reverse complement strand
CTTGCAGACCACGTAATTGAAATCCCTGAAACAAATGAGGCTTTTACTCCGCTTTTGACTACAATTCCATTACAATTACTTTCATATCACATTGCCGTTATGAGAGGATGTAATGTTGACCAACCAAGAAATTTAGCAAAATCAGTTACAGTAGAATAAATTAAAAAGGCGTTTTAAAAAACGCCTTTTTTTTAAATTATCATAATTAAAAAAGCCTAGTAAAAAATTACTAGGCTTTTTTATTTGCTCCCCCTCTTGGGCTCGAACCAAGGACCCTCTGATTAACAGTCAGATGCTCTAACCAACTGAGCTAAGGAGGAATAACCTTAAAGGTTAAATTCCGTGTTACAAAAAAGTTAGCTCCCCCTCTTGGGCTCGAACCAAGGACCCTCTGATTAACAGTCAGATGCTCTAACCAACTGAGCTAAGGAGGAAGGTGTGTAACCTTTTTTGCGAGTGCAAATATAACTTGATTTTTTATTTACACAAACTATTTTTCAAAAAATATTAGAAAAATTTATCTGCTATCAATTCAAATATATCTTTTCCAAAAGTTAAAGCCATCAATGTTAGCAATATAATCATTCCAGCAGTTTGTACATAACCTGCTGCTTTATCGCTTAAAGTTTTTCCTGTAATCATTTCAACAATTGTAAAAAGCGCATGACCACCATCTAATCCTGGGATAGGTAATAAATTCATAAAAGCCAAACCAATTGAAAATAGCGCTGTGAAATTCCAAATATATTCCCAGTTCCATTCGTCTGGTAATTGACGTGCAATACCGACTGGACTTTTTACTTGTTTATAAGCCCCTGTAGATGGTCTTAAAATCAATTTAAAACTCTTTACGTTGTAAACTAACAATGCCCAAGATTCTTTTATAGCTTCAGGAATAGCTTCAATAAATGACATTTTTTGATCTACAACATAATCGTCTTTTAAATAAGAAGAAAACATAAATCCTAATTTTCCAACTGAATCAACTTTAGCTCTTATTAATTCTTCTTTACTGTCTCTTACAACAGTTATAGAAACTGAATCATTTTTAAATTTAGACAATCGAGAAGAAAATTCATCAGTATATTTAAATGTCTGATTATTTAAACCAACTATAGAATCTCCTTTTTTCAATCCTGCCGAAGAAGCATTTGAACCCACCCAAACAGAATCAATTTTAGCCGCTTGTAAACGTGGTGCAATAAAACTTCTCCCTTCTTTTGCTATAATATCACCTATTTGTTCATCTGTTAGATTTAATTTCACTTCTTGTCCGTTTCTTTCTACTACAACTTCATGGCTAAATAAAATATCCATAACCATTCTATTGAAGTTTTCTTGAAACTTACCATCAACCGAAACAATTTTATCGCCATTTTGGAAGCCGGCATTTTGACCAACCTCACCAAATGATAAACCGTTTTTTTGAATAATCTCAGTTGATACATATTTTTTACCTACAGTAGAATACATAACACTGTAAATAAACCATGCTAAAAGTATATTTACAATAATTCCTCCTAACATAATAATTAAACGTTGCCAAGCTGGTTTTGAACGAAACTCCCAGGGTTGTGCTTCTTGCTTCATTTGCTCAGTATCCATACTTTCATCAATCATTCCTGAAAGTTTTACATAACCTCCCATTGGTAACCAACCAATTCCCCACTCTGTATCACCAATTTTCTTTTTAAAGAGTGAAAAACCAGCATCCATAAATAAATAAAACTTTTCTACTCTTACCTTAAACCACTTTGCTGTGATATAGTGACCAAACTCATGTAGAATTACTAAAACCGAAAGAATAAATATTATTTGCGCTAATTGAATCATATTAGAATTTCTTTTACTTATATAAACGACAAAAGTAAGGTTTTCACCTTACTTTTTGTATATCATTTTAAAACTGACTTAATTTTTTATAAAATTTTTATGAAAATACCCTTCGGTTGTTTCAATTTTTAAAATATAGACTCCCGACTGTAGATGTTCTGTCGAGAAATTTAAATTTGAAGTTTCCATAACTTTTTGTCCTAAATTATTGTAAATTTCAGTTTTTACAAGCTGAACTAAACTTGGTAACTTAATAAACAATTCTTTATCCGAAGGGTTAGGATAAACTAAAACTTGGTTATCAAAAGCAAAAGAATTAGCACCTAAAACTGCATTATTATTTTTTGAAATAATATGTCTATTAGGATCAAACTGAACACTAGCAACCGTAAATGGCACTGAAACTATAAATTCTTGCCCATTAAAAGTATTATCTACAATAACATCATAAATGTTGTTAGCCGCATCTTTTAATCTAATTTCAAGTGGCATTTCAAAATAAGAAACTGATGGATGAGATTGCGTTTGGTTTACTATAATTTTAGCTTGACCAGCACCCCAATTACTGACCGATATATTGTATGTAGGATAACCTTGATTATAAACCCAATCGTTAAAAAACTCGTCTAAACTACCGCCGTAAACCGTTTCTAAATGAGCTTGCAGTTGCGGTGTTAGTGCATAAGCATAAGCTAAGTTAGAATCTGCTAAATAATTCCTCATTGCTTGAAAAAATGCAGTATCTCCTAGTTTCCATCTTAGCATATGAGCTACCATAGAACCTTTATCATAAGTTAAACGACCACTAAAAATTCTGTTTACATTTAGAGCTTCTGTATCTGTTAAATAAACGGCACCTCCTAATTGTGAAGTAATATTTGAAATCTTATTTCCTTTCCAAGTAACAAAACTTAAAGCGCCATCTAAATTTTCAACAACTAAGCCTGATAAATATTCGGCAAAGCCTTCATTTAGCCAAATATCTTTCCATGAACCACAAGTAATTTTATCACCAAACCATTGATGTGCCAATTCATGTGCAATTAAACCTCTACTAAAATTATACATGAACGAAACCGTGGTATGTTCCATTCCACCACCCCAACCAAATTGAGCATGTCCATATTTTTCATCATTAAAAGGATAAGGTTCAAACAAGTTTTCATACAAATTAATAATCGAGGGGGTTAGAGCACATCCAGCTTGTGAAGAGGCAAAACTCTCAGGATAAAAATAATTCACAATTGGAAAAGTAGTAGAAACCCCAGCAGTTTGAGTATATATTTGATAATTTGTGACTGCAATTGCTATTAAATAAGCTGGTATTGGATGCCCATGATGAAAATGAGTAGTCTTTGTTCCATTTCCATTATCAATAGCAGATTGTTCTAAACCATTGGAAACGCTTACATAAATATTAGGTGCAGTTATATAAACATCAATTGAATCTACTTTATCGTTTAAATCTTGTTTACATGGCCACCAATCTCTTGCCCCAAAAGGCTCTGAAAGTGTGTATATAACTGGAGTCCCGTTATGAGTACTTGCAGTAAAAGCTTGTTCATCGGTATCTGGAGCTCCCGAATAATTAATAACTAACGTTGAAGAAGTACCGTTTGTAATTGTTGATGGAAAATCAATCACTAATTCTTCTGTTGCCAATTGAGTAAAGCTTAACGAAGTAGCTCCCATTGTAACAGAACTTACTGTTAACACATCTGTTAAATCAAATGTAATAGTATTCATATCCTCTAAAGCCGTAAAAGTAGTTGTAACTTGACCTACAATATTGTAAACAGCAGGATCTACAGTGAAACGCAATTCGTGGTAAGTAATATCGTAATTTTGAGTATTAGGATTTACTTGAAAATTCTGAACTGAAGCTGCCGATTTCATTTCGGCTTCAACCATTTGTTCAAATTGTTCTTTTTCATTTTGAGAAAAAATAAAAAAAGAATTAAGAATAAGGAAGAATTGGGTAATTTTTCTCATTTTAATTTAAAATTTTGCTAATATAACAAAAAAATAGCTTTTTGAGTATACAATTATAGCCAATGCTACTATTATTTTGATATTTTATATTGTTAATCTAAGATTTAATTTCATTAAATTTGCCATTCAAAAAATCAAAATATGTTACAGATAGCTTACATTAGAGAAAACAAAGAAGAGGTTATCAAAAAATTAGCAAAAAGAAATTTAGACGCTAAAGAATTGGTTAACCTTGTGATAGATTTAGATGAAAAAAGAAGAACAACTCAGGTTGAACTTGACAACATTTTAGCTGAATCTAACAAGCTATCCAAAGAAATTGGTGAATTTATGCGTTCTGGCGAAAAAGAAAAAGCAGAAGCTAGCAAAGCTCAAACAGCCGATTTAAAAGAAAAAAGTAAAGAACTTACAGAAATATTAAATGAAGTTACCGCTTCATTACAAGAAGAATTATACAAATTACCAAATGTTCCTAACGAAATAGTACCGGAAGGAAAAACAGCTGATGACAATTTAAACGTATATCAAGATGGTGAAATTCCTACTTTATTTGAAGGAGCAATGCCACATTGGGAATTAGCAAAAAAATATGACATCATTGATTTCGATTTAGGTGCAAAAATTACTGGCGCTGGTTTTCCAGTTTATAAAGGGAAAGGTGCTCGTTTACAACGTGCTTTAATCAATTACTTTTTAGATAAAAATACTGCTGCTGGATATCAAGAAACTCAAGTGCCACATTTAGTAAATGAAGCTTCTGGGTTTGGAACAGGACAATTACCAGATAAAGAAGGACAAATGTATTTTGTAGGTGAAGATAATTTATACTTAATACCTACAGCAGAGGTTCCAGTTACAAACATTTATCGCGATGTCTTATTAAACGAAAGCGATTTACCTATCTTGTGTACTGGCTACACGCCTTGTTTCCGTAGAGAAGCTGGTTCTTATGGTGCTCATGTTCGCGGTTTAAATCGTTTACATCAATTTGACAAAGTAGAAATTGTTCGTATCGAACATCCTGATAAATCTTATGAAGCTTTAGATGGAATGGTTGAGCATGTAAAAGGAATTTTAGAAGATTTAAAATTACCATTCAGAATTTTAAGACTTTGTGGTGGCGATATGGGCTTTACTTCTGCATTAACTTATGATTTTGAAGTGTTTTCAACAGCACAAGATCGTTGGTTAGAAATTTCTTCTGTTTCAAATTTTGAAACGTTCCAAGCAAATAGATTAAAGTTACGTTTTAAAGATAAAGAAGGTAAAAATCAATTGGCACATACATTAAACGGAAGTTCATTAGCTTTACCTAGAGTTTTAGCAGGTATTTTAGAAAACTATCAAACTCCTGAAGGAATTGTAATTCCAGAAGTATTAAGACCTTACACAGGATTTGACATTATCAACTAATCGTTAATCTTAAAACTCGTTTAACCTTTTTTGATTAAAACGAAAAATAAAGATTTATGTTACAAATTTTAGCTTTTTTGCATTACATAGCTGCGCTACGGAATAATAAAACAGATGAAATTTGGGGCAAAAAGAATATTTTGCAGTCAATTGAAAAAAGTTTAAACGGGTTCTTAACCAAACAATGCACTATTTTAACGCAAATGTGTTAACTTAGTGCATTATTTTTTCTACATGCAAAGGCTTTATTTCTTTATATTATTATTGTTACCAACTTTTCTTTTTGCTCAAAACGAACAATTAGCTTTAAACTATATCGATTCGGGCGAATATGAAAAAGCTATAACTATTCTAGAAGCTTCAACTCAAAAGAATAATCAATTTTATAGCGATAAACTTCTGTTTTGTTACCAACAATTAAAACAATACGACAAAGCACTTTCATTAATTCAAAACAAAAAAAAGACATCAAATTTACCTTCGTTACTTGTAGACGAGGGCTATATTTATCAATTACAAAGCAAACAAGATTTAGCAAATAAAAAATACCAAGAAGCATTAAATGCAATAAATGAAAATGCAAATTATGCTTACAATTTAGGTAATGTTTTCGAAAAAAAATCTTTATTAGAATGGGCATTAAAATCTTACGAATTAGGTCAAAAAGTAAATCCTAATTTAAATTTCGATTATCAAGTAGCCTTATTAAATGGACAACTTGGTGATTTAAACGGAATGATTAACAAATTACTCGATTATAGTTTTGCTAACCAAAACAATACCGTAATGGTTCAAAATTATATGTCGCGTTTTTTAATTGAAACAGCATCGGATAGTTTTATCGATGGATTAAAAAAGAATTTAATTCTTCGCACTCAAAAAAGTCAAGATGTGTATTGGAACGAATTTTTGAGTTGGTTTTATGTACAACAAAAGGAATTTGGCAAAGCTTTCATTCAAGAAAAAGCCGTTTTTAAAAGAGAAGCCAACAATATTGAAAATATAATCGCATTAGGAGAAATGGCTGTTGATAACAATCAAACAGATGCCGCACAATCTATATATGAATTTATAATTGAAAACAATCAAGATATTGGTTTACAAGTTTACGCTTACCAAGCTTTAATGAAATTGAAAATTGCCAATGCTGAAGAAAAAGATTATGCAACTATTAAGACAGAATTAGATAAGTTAATTACCGATTTCGGAATTAATGAAAACACTGTTGATTTACAACTTTTGGTAGCTCATTTTTATTGTTTTAATCTTGGTTTACCAAAAGAAGCAACCAACTTACTCGATCAAACCTTAGCATTAAATTTAAACACGCGAAATAACGCGAAAGTTAAATTAGAATTAGCAGATATTTTACTTTACAACGAAAAATTCAATCAAGCTATTTTATATTATGTTCAAGTTGAAGATAATATGAAAAATGATGAAATGGCTCATGAAGCGAGTATGAAAATGGCAAAAGCCAATTACTACAAAAATGATTTCGATTGGGCTTTACAACAAGTAAAAGTTTTAAAACAATCGTCGAGTCTTTTAATCGCAAACGATGCTTTAGAGTTGTTTTTATTAATTCAAGACAATTCAGTTGAAGATTCACTTCGATTAGCTTTAAAAGATTTTTCAAAAGCCGACTTTAAATTATATCAACATAAAAAAAGGGAAGCTTTACAAGATTTTAAATCCATTCTTACTAAATACAAAGGAAACACTATAGAAGATGAAACTTTGTATAAAATTGCTAAAATTGAGGAAAATTTTAAAAATTACAACGAAGCTTTAAAGAACTACAATACTATAATTGAATCGTTTAACGATAGTGTTTTAATAGACGATGCATTATTCTTTTCGGCAGAAATTTATAGAACTATTTTTAACGAAAATGACAAAGCAAAGCAACTATACGAGAAAATAATTTTTAATCATCAAGATAGCATTTACTTTACCGAAGCTCGAAGACAATATCGAATTTTAAGAGGAGACACCAATATCTAAAGAAAAAATTTCACTGAAAACTAACGAATAATAAAAAACATGATTATATATAACGTTACAATAAACATAGACGAAAGCGTTCACGACAAATGGTTAACTTGGATGCAAAACAAACACATTAGCGACGTTTTAGCAACTGGTCTTTTTACAAGTGCACGTTTAGTAAAAGTTTTAGTAGAAGAAGAAATGGGTGGTGTTACCTATTCGGTTCAATATTTTGCACCAACGAGAGAAAACTTGGAAAACTACTATAAAAATCATGCACCACGTTTACGCCAAGAAGGTTTACAATTGTTTGCAGATAAAATGCTTGCTTTTAGAACAGAACTTGAAATTATGGATGAATTTTACCACGAAAGCAACTAAATTATGACAGTACGTGCCAAAAAACATTTAGGACAGCATTTCCTTACCGATGAAAATATTGCCAAAAGAATAGCCGATACCTTAACACTAAATGGCTATAAAAAAGTTCTAGAAATTGGTCCAGGAATGGGTGTGCTTACAAAATATCTTTTGGAAAAACCAGTTGAAACTTTCGTAATTGAAATTGATACAGAGTCAGTAGAATATTTAGAAGCTCATTATTTAAAGTTAAGAGGAAATATTATTTCTAAAGACTTTTTAAAATACAATTTAAATGAGGTTTTTAAAGGCGAACCTCTTGCAATTATAGGAAACTTCCCTTATAACATTTCTTCTCAAATTGTTTTTAAAACATTAGAAATGCGCGATCAAATTCCGGAATTTTCTGGAATGTTTCAAAAAGAAGTAGCCGAAAGAATATGTGAAAAAGAAGGAAGTAAAACTTATGGAATACTTTCAGTATTAACACAAGCATTCTATCATGCCGAATATTTATTTACAGTCTCGGAACATGTATTCAATCCACCTCCAAAAGTTAAATCTGGTGTAATGCGATTAATTCGCAAAGAAAACTATGAATTACCTTGCGATGAAAAATTATTTTTCTCGGTTGTTAAACAAGCTTTTAACCAACGTAGAAAAACATTACGAAATAGCTTAAAAAGCTTCATAAATTCTGATATTTTAAAAGAAGATAGTATCTTTGACCTCCGTCCGGAACAACTTTCGGTAGAACGTTTCATCGAACTCACTCAAAAAATAGCCGCCCATGGAGTTTAAAATCAGTAGAGAACTTATTCAAGAACTTGAATTATTAATTCAAGAAAACAAGGAGCAGGAGGTTTTACACTTGCTTCAGGATATGCACTATGCTGATGTGGCTGAAATAATGGAAGAATTAAGTGATGAACATGCTATTTATGTTTTCAACACGTTAGATTCTGAAAAAACAGCCGAAATTCTACTCGAACTTGATGATGAAACGCGTGTTAAAATCTTAAAACAACTTACTCCCGCTGAAATTGCCGACGAGCTTGATGAGTTAGATACCGATGACGCTGCCGATATTATTGCCGAACTTCCTCAAGCCAAAAAAGAACAAGTAATTTCGGAACTTGAAGACGTTGAACACGCTAAAGACATTGTCGACTTATTACGGTATGACGAAGATTCTGCGGGTGGTTTAATGGCGAAAGAGTTGGTTAAAGTTAATGAAAACTGGAATGTTTTAACCTGTGTAAAAGAAATGCGTGCACAAGCCGAAAATGTCACACGAGTGCATTCTATTTATGTGGTTGATGATGAAAACCGATTAAAAGGAAGACTTTCATTAAAAGATCTATTAACTACTTCTACCAAAACGCCTATTAGTGAAGTTTATATTCCCAAAGTAGATTATGTAAAAGTTAATACCGAAAATGTAGAAGTGGCTCGAATCATGCAAAAGTATGACTTAGAGGCTATACCAGTAGTTGACGAATTAGGAAGATTAGTTGGCCGCATTACCATTGACGATATCGTCGATGTAATCAAAGAAGAAGCAGATAAAGATTATCAATTAGCAGCCGGTATCTCGCAAGACGTAGAAGCCGATGATAGTATTTTAGAACTTACAAAAGCACGTTTGCCTTGGTTAGTTTTAGCTTTGTTAGGAAGTTTTATAGCGGTAACTATTGCTAGTAATTTTCAAGAAGCCATTAATAAATTTCCTGTAATTTTCTTCTTTACACCACTTATTGCTGCTATGGCAGGAAACGTAGGCGTACAATCTTCAGCAATTATTGTTCAAGGTTTAGCTAATAACACCATTAGTGGCTCACTTTTTAATCGATTGATCAAAGAATTAAGTCTGAGTTTATTAAACGGATTAATTTTAGCAGTAATTCTTATTTTAGGAAGTCACTTTATCATTGGAGTAGATTATGAAGTGGGTGTTACCGTTGCAGTTTCTTTAGTGGCAGTTATTATTATAGCAGCTCTTGTTGGAACTTTTATTCCTATTATGTTGAATAGATTTGGTATTGATCCCGCTCTTGCAACTGGACCTTTTATCACTACTAGCAATGACATTTTTGGAATCTTAATTTACTTTTCAATTGCCAAGTTAATTTTAGGATTCTAAAATCATTCGTCATTTCGATCACATTCTTCTGGGATTGTAAAATATTTATCAATTTTCACAATATTTTTTAGCTTCATCTTAAATGTTATTTCTCCTTCAAGGTTTACATAATAAATCATAAATGGTTTTCCATTAGGAACATTCTTCTCTTTTAACCATTCGTTATAAGGAGTAACCTTATAAAAAAAAGGAAGAAAATCAGGAGAATTTTTATCTATGATATAATGATACGTAACAATCTTTTTTCTCTTTTGATACTTTATACTTTTATTACTTTTTATTGCATAATGATAATAAGAAACATCATTTATAATGGTGTCATTTAAATTTTCAAAAAAATAATTTTTAACCTTATCTTTATAAAGATTATTATACTTTCCTACTGTATTGCACTCAATATTTATAGTTTCAGCTTTAATAAAAGTTTGATTTGGTAAAAGTCCATTGAAATGATTTCCTTTATAGTCTATCATCACAAATTTATAGTCACTTTCTTTTTCCATTAAAAATAGTCGATAACTATTTTCTTTAGAATTAATAAGAAAAACATTAACAGAATCTTTACCATCAAAATTTAACTTCTGATCAAACTCTAAAGCATAATCAAAATGGTACTTTTTTTGTCCAAATGAAATTTGTAAAAAAGTTAAGAAGAAAAAGAAGATTATTTTATTCATAACAAATGTCTATTTTTGATAAAAATAAAAAAAACTTGAACAATATTAAAATCCTTCATATCGATAGCAATCATTCTTTACTTTGGAAGCAATTAGAAGAAAGTGGCTTTCAAAATGAAGCTGATTTCTCTTCTAGCAAAGAAGAAATTGAAACAAAAATTGAGAACTATCATGGCATTGTAATCCGAAGCCGATTTAAAATTGATAGAAACTTTATCGACAAAGCCAAAAACTTACAATTTATTGCAAGAGTTGGTGCTGGTTTAGAAAGCATCGATTGTAATTATGCTCTCTCAAAAAACATTCATTTAATTGCCGCTCCAGAAGGAAATAGAAACGCAGTAGGGGAACATGCTCTTGGGATGCTATTATCGTTATTTAACAATTTAAATAAAGCAGATAAGGAAGTCAAAAACGGATTATGGCAACGAGAAGCTAACAGAGGTCACGAATTAGACGGTAAAACGGTAGGGATTATAGGTTACGGAAATATGGGTAAAGCTTTTGCAAAAAAACTTAGAGGTTTTGATGTAGAAGTTCTATGCTATGATATTTTATCTAATGTTGGCGATGAAAATGCCATTCAAGTTTCTTTACAAGAATTACAACGAGAAGCAGATGTTTTAAGTTTACATGTTCCTTGGACTAAAGAAACTGATAAAATGGTGAATGCTACCTTTATTAATCAATTTTTAAAACCTTTTTGGTTGTTAAATTTAGCACGAGGAAAATGTGTTGTTACCAAAGATTTAGTAATAGCTCTACAAACAAAAAAAATATTAGGTGCAGGGCTAGATGTTTTAGAATATGAAAAATTATCATTTGAAAACTTATTCGACGAAGAAAGTAAAAATCCTGACTTTGAATATCTTCGTAATGTAGATAATGTTTTACTTACACCACATATTGGAGGCTGGACATTTGAAAGTCATGAAAAATTAGCCCAAACTATAGTTGACAAAATAAAACAACTTTATATTTCATAATTATGAACGAAAAAGAACCTAAAAGAGTTACAGGAATTGGTGGTTTATTCTTCAAATGTCAAAACCCTGAAGAAATTAGAAATTGGTACGCTAACCATCTAGGATTAGATACTAATAATTATGGAGCAACATTTTGGTGGAAAGATGAAAATGGTAACGAATGTTCTACACAATGGAGTCCTTTTAAAGAAGACACTTCTTACTTTAAACCTTCTGAAAAGGCATTTATGCAAAACTTTAGAGTGGAAAATTTAGAATGGCTTTTAGAAAAATTGAAAGAAGAAGGTGTAACAATTGTCGGCGAAATGGAGACTTATGAATATGGAAAGTTTGCTTGGATTATAGATCCTGATGGAAATAAAATTGAACTTTGGGAACCTGTTGATACTTCTTTGAAATAAATTATTATATTTATAACCAATCAATAAACTATATAAAAAATCAAAAATGGAAACAACTAGACAAACAGAAACTTGGAATAACCCACCTCAAGAAAACAAAAAAATTGTTGCAGGTATTTGTGCAATATTAATTGGTGGTATTGGGGTACACAAATTTATTTTAGGCTATACAAAAGAGGGTGTCATCCAGATTATCTTATCACTCATTAGCTGTGGTGTTCTTGGTATAATTCCTTTTATTGAAGGAATTATTTACCTTACAAAATCAGATGCCGAATTTTACGAAACGTATCAAGTAAATAAAAGACCTTGGTTTTAATATTAAAAAAAGAGAAGTTTTCACTTCTCTTTTTTAATTCATGTAAGTCCAGTTAACACCATCACTTATTACAATAACAGTCCTCAAATTTCCTTCATACATATACAAATTTGAACTACCTGTTGTGGAATTCTTAGGAAAAAGCATTCCAGAGGTAGTGGTTAATTGTGCAGTAACCGAGTTTTGAATATTTCTAATAATATAAATTCTCCCAGGAAAAAGTGTTGGATCTGGCAATTGAAATTTATCATCTGTAGCTAAAGGTCGAACCGAAATGTATACTCCATCATTAATTAAAGTTGCCGCACCTCCGCCTCCAGTATTAGTACCATTTAACGTCATAACCTTTAAAGAAACATTTCCGTTAATATCTAATGTACTTAAGGGCGTGATTGTATTGATTCCTACTTGAGCATTAATCTTTGAAACAACTAAAACAATAATCAAAAAAATGTAATATTTCAATTTTTTAACCATATCATTAATAATTTAATAAAATAAAGTTAACATATTGGTTTTTAAATAAAAAAATGTAATCTTTACGAAAACGTTTTAGTGTTGATAAATAACAAAAAAAGGGACTTTCGTCCCTAATTTTACTTCCCTAATAACATAATTTCATTTACCAAAACTTCTGTGACATAACGTTTATTACCGTCTTTATCGTCAAAACTTCTATGAGTTAATTTACCTTCTACAGCAATTTCTTTTCCTTTAGTAACAAATTTTTCAATAATTTCTGCTGGTTTTCCCCAAGCGGTAACTCTATGCCATTCGGTTTGTTCTACTTTATCTCCTTTTTCATTGTAATAATAATCATTTGTAGCGATAGTTAAGTTGGCTACTTTTTTGTTGTTTACTGTTTTAATTTCAGGCTCTTGACCTACGTGTCCGATTAATTGTACTTTGTTTTTCATGGCGTGTAAAAATTTAAAATGTTTATATTAATTAAAATGTATGTGTCTTATCGATTGAACTTAAACTTGTTCCTTCAGTTTGACGATGCAAAGATTTAACACTTTCAAAACTTTATTCGGTTATTATCTAATTAATTTCGGTTGTAAATATTTGTAACCGTTTGCAAACGGAATTTATTTTTTGTAAATTTGAGAAAATCAAATAATTATGCGCCAAGATATTAAAAAAGTAGAATTAAGAAATTTACAAATTGAAGACTACAAACAGTTAAAAAAATCAATGATTGAAGCGTATCCTGATATGGAAAACTCCTATTGGGATGAAAAACATATTGAAAAATTACTTGAAAAATTTCCTGAAGGTCAATTGGTAATCCTAGCCGATGATGTTGTTGTAGGTTCTGCACTTTCAATTATTGTATCTGAAAAAAATGCTTATAAAGTTCATACTTACAAAGAAATCACAAGCAACTATACTTTTAAAACACATACTAATAATGGAGAAATTCTTTACGGTATTGATGTTTTTGTACACCCAAAATATCGTGGTTTACGATTAGGAAGAAGACTATATGATGCTCGAAAAGAACTATGTGAACAACTTAATTTAAAAGCTATCGTTTTTTCAGGAAGAATTCCAAATTATGCTCAATATGCAAATGAATTAAACCCAAAAGAATATATTGAAAAAGTAAACAAAAGAGAACTTTTTGATCCTGTTCTAACCTTTCAATTAAGTAATGATTTTCAGCCCGTTCGAGTAATGCGAAATTATTTAGAAGGCGATAAAAGTTCGCAAGATTTTGCAGTTTTACTCGATTGGAATAATATTTATTATGAAGAAAAGAAAAAACTTATAAATGTTGATAAAAGTGTTATTCGTTTAGGGTTAATTCAATGGCAAATGCGTTCATTAGGAAATTTAGACGCACTTTTTGAACAAGCTGAATTCTTTATAGATGCAGTTTCTGGTTATGGTAGTGATTTTGCGTTATTTCCCGAATTATTTACAGCACCCTTAATGGCTGATTACAATCATCTTTCTGAAGCAGAAGCAATAAAAGAACTCGCAAAATATACCGATGATATAAAAAAGAAAATGCAAGAGTTTGCCATTTCTTACAACATTAATATTATTACCGGTAGTATGCCGTATTTAGAAAATGGTCATGTTTATAATGTAGGTTTTTTATGTAGAAGAGATGGAACTAGCGAAATGTATCGTAAAATACATATTACACCAAATGAAGTTTTTCATTGGGGAATTACAGGCGGCGATACTATACAAACATTTGATACCGATTGTGGTAAAATTGGCGTAGTAATTTGTTATGATGTTGAGTTTCCAGAATTATCACGTTTAATGGCAGATCAAGGAATGAATATCTTGTTTGTTCCATTCTTAACCGATACGCAAAACGGATATACAAGAGTTAAACATTGTGCACAAGCGCGTGCTATTGAAAATGAATGTTATGTTGCAATTGCGGGTTGTGTAGGAAATTTACCAAAAGTGAATAATATGGATATTCAGTATGCACAAGCGGCTGTTTTTACACCTTCTGATTTTGCATTTCCAAGTAACGGAATTAAAGCAGAAGCTACGCCAAATACAGAAATGACCTTAATTGTTGATGTCGATTTAGATTTATTGAAAGAATTACACGAACACGGAAGTGTGCAAACCATGAAAGATAGACGACACGATTTGTATAAATTGAAGAAACTTAAATAATAATTGTCACACTGAGCAAAATCGAAGTGTCTAATAATTAAATACATGAAACAATTTTTATTACTAATAGCGCTAACATTACTTACATTGTCTTGCAAAGCACAAAATACCTTACATTACAACGATGAAAAAGGTTCCCCAAAAGCAAGCTTAAACGAATTAAAATGGCTGACCGGAAATTGGAAAGGAACTTCTTCAATGGGAGAATTTGAAGAAAATTGGAGTGTGGCTTCTGTAAAAACAATGCTGTTTTCATTTAAAATGTGGAAAAACGATACTGTTTATTTTTATGAAATTGGACACATTGTTGAGAAAGACAATAGTTTAGTTTTAGAGCTAAAACATTTTGATAAGGATTTAAAAGGTTGGGAAAAACAAGAAGAAAAAGAAAGCTTTCGGTTGGTAAAAATTGATGGAAATAAATTTTATTTTGATAAAATCACTTATGAAAAAATTGATGAAAATCACATGATTGTTTATGTGTTAATGGAAGAAAGTGGAGAAGAATTAATTTTTAATTTTAAGAAGTAAAATGAGTAAAACCTGTTTAGAATGTGGTGATAAAATTGTAGGTCGTGAAGACAAGAAGTTTTGCAGCGATGCATGCCGAAATGCCTACAATAACAAAATGAACAAAGATCAAAACAATTTAATGCGCAACATTAATAATAAACTGCGTAAAAATTACCGCATCCTTTGTGAATTAAATCCCGAAAATAAAACCAAAACTACTCGAACTAAACTATTAGCAAAAGGTTTCGATTTTGAATTTGTAACTTCAGTTTATGAAACCAAAAACGGAAATACTTATTATTTTTTATACGACCAAGGTTATATGGCGATAGAAAATGATGGTTATGTTTTGGTTAAAAAGGATAGTTAGTTTTAAGAGAAAAGATGATAGAGAAAAGAATAATTAATATGCATAAAGACATAATTAAGCAACTTGATGAAATCGTTTTTCACGATGTTCCTGTAGAAAATATTTTAATTAAAAACGAAACTACAAATGAAATACATATAGATTTTTTGTTATACAATGAATCTTCAAAAGATTATCAAAAATATCTCTTAAAATTTAAAAACGTCATTGAATCTAAATTTAGCGCATTACTTATTAATAAAAATACCGACTTTGAAATATACAGTTTTGATTATTCTTATAAAGATTTTTTTAATTGTAAGTTAACTTTCTTATTAGGATTTGGTGAACCTTCATTTGAAATTGAGTTAAAAACTGAAAATATTGAATTAATTACAAAAAATGAATAAAAAAATATCAATATTAGGCTGTGGTTGGTTAGGGTTACCTTTAGCTAAACAATTTGTGGCAAAAGGTTACGAAGTAAAAGGTTCTACTACTTCAATTTCAAAACATAGTGAATTAAAAGAACTACATATTCAACCTTATATTATTGAATTACATGAAAACGAAGTTTTTGGCGATTTAGAGAAATTTTTAGACGAAAGTGAACTATTAATTATCAATTTCCCTCCAAAATTTAAAAGCGAAAATTCAGAAAGTTTAGTAAAAAAAATAGAAAATTGTTTGCCTTTTATAGAAAAATCAACAGTTAAAAAAGTAATATTTGTGAGTTCAACAGCAGTTTTTCCTGATAGTTTTCCAATGAAAACGATTTATGAAGATACGCCACCTCAACCTAATGATGACCGCGGTAAACAATTACTAGAAACTGAAAATCGATTACGATATAATACTCATTTCAAAACCACTATTTTGCGTTTTGGAGGCTTAATAGGTGAAGACAGACATCCAATTAATTTCATCGCTGGAAAGAAAAATATTGACAATCCTGAAGCGCCAATTAACTTAATTCATCAACAAGATTGTATAAATCTCATCTTTCATATTATTGAAAATAATTTATGGAATAAAGCTTTAAATGCCGTGTATCCAAATCACCCAAAGCGCAATGAATATTATCCTCAAAAAGCTGCTGACTTAGGATTAGAACTTCCAGAATTTAAAACCAATTCTATTTCAAAAGGAAAGTATATTAGTTGTAAATATTTGCGTGAAAAATATGGATTTGAGTTTTTGAATGAAATTTAGAATAAATAAAAAACTGTCATTCTGAATGAAATGAAGAATCTTTTTTTATTGTTAAGATTTTTCGACTTCGCTCAAAATGACAGTATTATCTTTTTAAGTTCTCGATACATTCCAATTTCATTGGTACACTCGAACTGACGAGATTACCAAATTTTAACTCGGTCTGCAGGTTTTACATACATTCCGTCTCCTTCTTTTACTCCAAATGTATTATAGAAAGCATCCATGTTTTTTAATGGCTCGCTAGCTCTGTACATTCCTGGCGAATGTGGATCTGTTTTCACTTGATTTTTGATAGCTTCTTCACGCATTTTAGTTCTCCAAATAGTTGCCCAAGAAATAAAGAAACGTTGCTCTGGAGTATAGCCATCTATTAAACCTGGATTTCCTTTTTCTTTCAAATAAATTTGTAAACCATCATAAGCAGCATTAATTCCACCTAAATCTCCAATATTCTCTCCTAAAGTAAATTTACCATCAACATAAATTCCTGGTAATGGTTGTAAGTTTGAGTATTGAGCTGCTAAAGCTCCACCAAGTTCTGTAAATTGTTTTAAATCTTCATCACTCCACCAATTTACTAAGTTTCCGTTTGAATCGTAACGAGAACCTGAATCGTCAAAACCATGAGAAATTTCATGTCCAATTACCGCTCCAATTCCACCATAATTAACCGCTTCATCAGCTTTGTAATCATAGAAAGGAGGTTGTAAAATAGCCGCTGGGAACACAATCTCATTATTTGACGGATTGAAATATGCATTTACAGTTTGAGGTGACATTCCCCATTCTGTTTTATCAACTGGTTTTCCTAATTTATCTAAATTCTTTTGGTGCGACCACAATGAATATTGTCTAGAATTTTCAAAATAAGTTCCGCCGTTCTCTGGGCTAGTAACTGTTAATTTTGAGTAATCTTTCCATTTATCAGGATATCCAATTTTAACTGTTAATTTGTTTAACTTCAATTTTGCATTTTCCTTAGTTGAAGGCGTCATCCAAGGTAAATTATCAATTCTATTTTCAAAAGCCTTCATAACATTTGCAATCATAGCTTGTGCTTTCGCTTTTGCCTCTGGAGGGAATTTTTTAGCTACATATAATTTACCTAAAGCTTCACCTAATCTACCATTTACTGTTGCTAAAGCTCTTTCTTCTGCCGGACGTTGTTTTACAGCTCCAGTTAACGTTTTTCCGTAGAACTCCCAATTTGCATCGGCAATTTCTGTTGATAATAAACCTGCTGTATCATTTAATAATGTCCAACGTAAATATGCTTTCCAAGAAGCTAAATCTCCTTCTTTGAAAATTGCTTCAACTCTTTCTAAATATTTTGGTTGCGAAACTACAACTGAATCAATCTTTCCAATTCCAACACCTGTTAAATAATTATCCCAATTAACTGTTGGTAAAACTTTACCTAATTCAGCAACTGTCATTGGATTATAAGTTTTTCTTCTATCACGACGTTCTACTCTATCTAACATCGATTCTGCCATTTTAGTTTCTAGTGCTAAAATTTGCTCTGCTGAAGTCTTAGCTTGAGCTTCAGAATCTCCTAAAAATTGTAACATTCTTGTTACATGAGCTACATATTTAGCTCTTTTTTCTTTAGTATCTTCAGCATCAGAAACGTAGTAATCTCTATCAGGTAAACCTAAACTTCCGTTACCAATATAAACTACATTACGATTACTGTCTTTTGCATCGGTATAAATGTAACTTCCAAAGAAACCAATACTAGCTTCTGGTTCTAATTCAGTTGTTAAAGCTATTAAATCTTGTGCATTTTGAATTTTATCAATTTTAGATAAATATGGTTTTAATGGAGAAATTCCCATTTTATTACGTGTAATAGTATCTAAAACCGATTTGTATAAACTTAAGGCTTTACCTTGATCTGAATTAGGATCAATAGTCTTATCTGCTAAAGCTTCTTTTAAGATTGCCATTACATCGTCGTCAGTATTTTTACGAAGTTCATCAAAACTACCCCAACGCGTTCTATCGGCTGGAATTTCTGTTTTGTCTAACCACTTTCCATTTACATAACGAAAGAAGTCGTTACTTGGACTTACTGATGTATCCATGTATTCTGTGTTAATACCTGGACTTGATTTTTTTGTTTCTGTTTTTGCCACTTCTTGATTTGACTTACAAGAATTTAATAATGACAATAAAAAAAGGAAGCCTAAGCTTCCTTTAATCATATTTTTTTTCATTTCATTTTGGTTAAAGAAAGTTATCATACAAATATAACTTTTCAAAATGTTTATTCTTATTCTTTAACAATTCTTTTTACAACGTTTTTACCTTCAGCAGAAACTTTAACAAAATAAATTCCTTGTGAAGCAGCACTCAAATCGATCGAAGTTTCAAAATTAGAAACGTTTAATTTATCTTTTGAAAGTACTAATTTTCCAGTTACATCGTAAACCTCAACCTTTTCTGGGGTTTTATTTCCTAAAGAAATATTGAAAACACCTTTAGAAGGGTTTGGATAAACCATAACCGTATTTGAATTAAAATCACTTGTAGATAAAGTACCTTCTATTACAAAGTTATCAATATAAACACCCGCTTGATTTACAGCTTCATCTGAATGGAAGACAATTCTAAAAATTACATTTGCTTGACCAACTAAACTATTTAAAGAATAAAAATAATTTGTTTGAGTTGTATTGGTTCCAGTCCATTGTGCACCTGGACAGTTAAAACAGTCATTACCTGTTGTAAATTCAGTTCTATTACTGTTGTACCAATTTGGTCCCATTTGTCCTAAAACCGACCAAGTTGAACCAAAATCTGTTGAATACTCCACATAAGTTACATCCCAATCTTGCTCTAAGTCATACTTCATGTCAAACTTAATTTGCGGATTTACAGCATAAGTTAAATCATAACATTGAGATACTAAATAAGCTTTTGTTAAATCGGGATAATTACCTGATAAATTAGTAGCATATACTGAATTCGTTCCACTTGAAATTGTGCCTGTAGTAATTCCTATTTGCCATAAAGCTCCATTAGCACCTTCTATATAACTAATTAATGCGTCGTTTGGAGTTGTAGTAAAAGGATTAACTTGCCCGATAGTACCTGCATCATTCACATAAAAAGTTGTCGACAAATTATTATTATCAGGATATGCATCATTTACAATTGTAGTTGTAATATCTATAGTATGTGTTCCCCTTGTTAAAGAATTTAAAGTTGGTAAATTAATTACTTGAGAACTTCCTACATTGATTGATCCATTCCAAGTAATATTATTAGGATTTCCATCTACAATATAATCTACTTGAACAGCATTAATAACATTTTGTCCGTTGTTTTTAACTTGAATTGACGGAGTAACTGACCCACAAGAAACATTTATTGGACTGCTTATATTTTCTAATTTCACATCATTATTTGGTACTTCAACTGGGATATCTGTTTGCCAAACACCTCTACCATATGTTCCTGCAATTAATTTAGAATCTTCTAAATTAATCTCCAAATCTCTAACATCTACATTTGGCAAATTAGTATCGAAAGGTTCAAAAGCTGACATCGTATCATCTTTGTAGTATACTCCTAAAGTAGTACCCACATAAATTGGATTTAAAGAATTTCTTCCTTGGTGTACAATAATTCTTTTCCCAATATTAGGAATTCCATTTGTAATATCAGTAAAAGTTGTACCTCCATTATTAGATACTAAAACTTGTCCATAAGTGTATTTAGTTGTTAAATAAACAATATTACTATTTGAAGAGTGTACATCAATTGATTCAATTGGCGTAGATGCAGTATAAACTAAATTAAAATTAACTCCTTTATCAGTACTTTTATATAAACCTGTCCCATTGGAAACAAACATATTATTATCATTCATTGGGTCAACAGCAATATAATCTATATTACCTGTACCCACTGCTGTAACACTTTGTTGTACCCATGCATTGTTTACCAATTTGTAAAGTTTTGTAAAACCAGCAAATAACTCTCCTTGAGAATTCATCAATAAAGGAGTTACCCAATTTCCTTGTTCACCAGTTGGGCCAGCTACCCCAGAAGATAAAGAAAGACCAGCATTGTTACTAATGTATAAAGCTTGTCCATAATAAATAAATCCATAATATTGGTTAGGATTTAAAGGGTTAATCGCATTATCCATTCCATCTCCTCCATGATATCCTCTCCATGTATTATTGTTATATGCAAAACCACCATTATCTTGAAGTCCACCAGCTACATTTCCTGCAGTTTGTTTAGCCACAGAAATTTTATAAAACTGACCAATTTGAGCTTCACCAGTCAATTCAGAAAAACTAGCAGCATTATTATCTGACATGTAAATTCCTCCATCACTTCCACAATATAGTTTATTTCCATGAAAACCTAAATAATGAATATCGGCATGAGTAAATGTTGCATTATAAGTACTCCAGTTATTTATTTTTGTAGATGAAGCACCACCATTAGTAGATTTCCACACATTTAGACACCCTGTATATACTTCTTCTGCATTCGTTGATGATGCAGCGAAAGCTAGATCATACCATGCCTGCGTAGATTCAAAGATATCGGTTGTATTTGAAACTTTTGTAAAACTTGTTCCAGAATTAGTAGACTTATAAATACCTTGAAAACTATTATTTCCTTTTGCAATTAAAGCATATACATAATTACTATTTGCTGGAGTAACATCAAGAATCATTCTACCTGCTAGAGATTGCGTGTTTGGCATACCTAATAATGTTGATGTTGTTAAACTATCTCCTGACTGTGTTGATTTATATAACGTATAGAAACGACTTGTCCCTGAGCCAGTATATCAAGAAGCCTGAATGGTCGTTGGGT